>NZ_JBSZCP010000035.1:0-93545 GCF_054166785.1 Cyanobacterium sp. | reverse complement strand
TACCTTTGCTGAAGCACTCGAGGCATTTCGCACTGCTGTATCTTTTCGTTTTGTCCACTGGCTTACCCATAATACTGAGGTATTTTCTGCTTATAAAGCTAGTTTAGGCTTTGTTTGGGCTTGAGTTTTGTTTAAGTACCGATAATTGCTGTAAAATTTCTTTCATCGCTAATTGTCCAGAGCGACTAACATTAACTAAGTGTCATCGGTATAGCTTGGGCATTAATTCGTCCTTTCTTAACCATGGTAGTATTCACGGTGATTTTTGGTAACTTCTCACAACTGACTTGGGATTGCTATACCCATTCAGTAATTACAGAAAAAAGAAATATAAGCTATAATTCCTATAGAAATTATAGGAAACTCAAAAAAATGACAGGAAAAACTCTCTCTGCTCATATTGATATGGAGACTTCGCAACGAATCACTGCTTTGTCAAAAAGAGAAAATCGTTCAAAATCTCAAATTGCCAGTACTGCCATCAAATTAGGCTCTATCTTACCGCCGAATGCTTGGTCGGCTTTGTTGCAATTAACAAATGTTGCTTCTTCCTCACAATGGCTCGAAATCAGTCAAGACATTACAAGAGTATTGTTGAATCATCAATACAAACTAGCTCAAACAAGAATTGCTCAAAGTATAGATGAAGAATGGTTAAATAGTTTAAAAACAGAAGATGATATTTTATCCGCTTCGGTCGAATTAACTCGTAATGTCTAAATCTTTAAAGTTATGCCTTGATCTCAATATTTGGTGTGCCGCACTACTAGCTGATATTAAGGGTAATCAAAACTCTGCCTGTCAAACGATTGTTGATTTTGTTCGTTATGGACATTGCTATTCAAGAAAAATAGAACTTGTCATTTCTTGGGGAATGTTAAATCGTTTAGAACAAGTTTTATTGCGACTAACTCCTCTAACTGACGATGCTTCTTTTTATATCAATGTTATTTGTAGTTATGCTCAACTTAGTAATCCTCAGTTAATTTTAGGCGGTACGGGAGTTATTGCCATTGATGATTTAGAAGATCAAGGAGTTTTAGAAACGGCGGTGGCGGGTACAGCGGATCTATTGATAACTGCTAACTTTCAGGATTTTCTCAATAAAGATGTGACAATAATTATTCCTAATAAGTACGCTATTTATAATTTCCCCCATCATAATATTCAGATTGTCCATCCTTATTTAGCCGTTGATTGGTTAAATAAAGGTACAATTCCTCCCATAACTCAACCATAGCAATCTCCAGTGTATTTATGAACAATCACAATCATTCCCTCAACGTTCTACAAATCAATCAATCAGACATCAAAGGCGGAGCTGCGATCGCCCATCAACTCAACCCAATCCATAAAGTTACTTCCCAGCGCACAAACTTCGTCATTTTGCAACAGCACGAAACTACTTTATAATCAAATCTAACGCATCGGTGATGAGGCGATCGCGCAGCGGCACTTCGTGATCGCGCTAAGCCATTTCTTAGATTAGTCGTGGGCTCAAATTTTGAGGTAATAATCTTCCAATGCTATAATCACAATAGATGAAACTAAAATTTCTTAAAATTAAGTCCATGAAAACGGAAACAATTACTTTAGAGTTATCCAAAAATCATCTAATGTTTGCTCAATACTATGCAAAAAAATATGGTATTAGTATCACTGAGATGTTTGTTGATTATCTGAAGACTCTTGAAAATATTGAACAAGAATCTAATTATCCCTCCTTACAAAAAATAACAGGACTTATTCCCGAAAATATAGACGCAGAAAAGATTTATCAAGATTATTTAACCGAAAAATATCATCAGTGATTCTAATTGACTTAAATATTATTTTAGATGTACTTCAAAACCGACAACCTCACTACCATTATTCGGCACAAATCATTGATGGCATTATCATCGGCAAAAATAAAGGTGCAGTTTCTATTCATTCCGTTACTACTCTTCATTATCTCGTTAATAAGTATTGTGGTTTTGAAAAAGCACAACAAGTTATTAGCTGGTTATTACAACACTTTGAAGTAATCTCCTTAGAAAAACAAGACCTATTACAAGCCTATGCTTTGCAATGGAAAGATTTTGAGGATGCGGTTACGGCTATTGCAGCAAAAATATCATGCTGTGATTATATTATTACCCGTAACGTTAAAGATTTTTGTAATTCCCCCGTTTTAGCCATAACTCCAGAAAATTTCATCATATTAAATCTGCCCTCATAGCTTCTCTAGTATCTTCTATGGCACCTAATCAACATCTGTGTAAGGAAATAGTCCATCAATATTCATATTCATCATCTGGTAACATTATAGTCTTCTGATTCCCATGAGCAAAATCTAATTAAAAACGACAATCTAAATAACTGCCATGAAAACCGATAAGTTATTTTACACCATATTTCTTTCCCAACCTTCTCTGATTCACGAACTAATCCCCAGTATTCCCCCAGATAGCGAATATATTTATGATGCCCCTGTCATTAAAGATACAGAATTTCGTCTGGATGGTTTATTAACTCCCGTCAGAGAAGATTTGCCTTTGATCTTTTTAGAGGCACAAATGCAAAAAGACTCAGACTTTTATGGTCGATACTTTGCTGAAATATTTTTATATCTGCATCAATATAAGGTAAAAAGATCATGGTATGGATTGTTAATTCTGAAAAATCGTAACTATGATTTAGGTTCTGAAAAATCCTATGAATTATTGCTCAACCATCAAGTCAAAAGACTATACTTGGAAGATTTACTACCATTAAAGGATTTACCACCGAATTTATCGTTATTAAAACTAATCGTCACCCCAGAAACAGAAGCTGTTGATTTGGCGAAAACAATTTTAGATGAATCAGATAATGATGAGGAATTTCAAAGACGATTAAATATCATTGAAGCTATACTAAATAGTAAGTTCAGTCAATTGAATAATGAGGAAATATTAGCTATGTTAGACCTAAAAACTGCGAAAATGCCTAGTGAACCTGTTTTATATAAGCAAGTAGTTAGTTACTGGAAACAACTGGCAAGAGAAGAAGGTTTACAAGAAGGACGACAAGAAGGTTTACAAGAAGGACGACAAGAAGGTTTACAAAAAGGACGACAAGAAGGTTTACAAGAAGGACGGCAAGAGGGGCTACAGGAAGGACTACAACAAGGTAAGCAGGATGGTGAAGCTGAGTTATTGATTCGTTTGTTAACTCGCCGTTGTGGTGCTTTATCTGATGAGTTGCAAAGTAAAATTAAAACTCTCTCTATTCCTGAATTAGAGTCTCTAGGGGAAGCGTTGTTAGATTTTCAAGGTATGGGGGATTTAGATAATTGGTTCAAGGAAAATCAAAATTAATTCTGGATAATGTATTTAGATTTCTCCTTTGCGCTAGGGGCATCCTTGGAGCTTGGAATTTTGTCTTAATCATATGTCAAACAAAATATAATCTTCGTAAAGGGCGATCGCACTTCATCACTTTTCTTAACCCTTCACTAAATTAACGCTCCTCAAATGCCTTGATAGAAACCCCATCTAATGCAAAATAGCAATCTTTTTACCCATTTATAAATGCCTAAATAAAATCTTAATCTGAAGATAAAGTTTGTTTATACCAATTAATAGTTTGCTCAATTCCTACTTCCCAATCATATTTTATTTGCCAGTTAGTTTGCTTTTTGAGTAAATAATTATTAGCACAAATAAACATAGGATCATTTGCTCTATAGGGTAAAGCCCCAAAATTAATTAAATGGCTTTTATCCAAAATTTTACCTATTTTTAGAGCAATTTCTTTGACTGTCATGGGTTGTCCCGAACCAATATTAACAACACCTGTTAATTTACTTTTACTAATTTCTAACAATGCGGAAGCAACATCTTCAATATATAAAAAATCTCTAATTTGCTCCCCCTCAGTCGTTTTTACTTCTTCATTTTTCAACAAAGAACAAATAATTGCAGGAATTAATCTATTGACACTTTCTCGTTTTCCATACTGATAGAATAGTCTTACCCAAACAGTCTGCATATCGGTAACCGCAGATAATTGAGATAGTGTTGTTGCTAAAGCTACTTTTGTTGCTGCATATAAGGTTAAGGGCTTAGTAGGACTTGATTCAGACAAATAACCTAAGCTAAAATCATATTCAAAACAAGTACCAATCCCTATAAAACGTTGACAACCTAGTTCAGCTAATTGAGAAACTAGATTAAGACTAGCCTGTAAGGAATTAAGGTTTTCGGCAGATTGTAAATATTTACCCGGCACGGCATACCATGCTAAGTGGATACACCAATCAGGTTTTAATTCTTTTAAATAAGTATTGATTTGAGAATAGTCTTGTAAATCAGCATAAAAAAGATGAATAGAGGGTAATATATCTTGGATACGCCATAAATCCGTAGTTTTTCTAACAATGCCATGAACCTCGTAACCCTTTTTAACTAATAATCTAGCAAAAGAAGAACCGACAAATCCACCAATTCCCGTAACTAAAACTTTCATGAATTAACCTTAATTTTTTGGTTGATAAAGAAAAGGACTTTTAAAATCATCAAAAGAGACAAAACTTTGATCTCTTGGAGAGATAATCGGATTATCACAACCCCAAGGAATAGGTAAAGAGTTCCACAAAATCCCCGTATCTTCAGTGGGAGAATAAACAGTAGAGACTTTATACATCATAATAGCTCGATCAGACTTGACATAAAAGCCATGGGCTAATCCGGGGGCAATATAAATTATATTAGCTTTTTTTGCACTTAGGTCAAAGGTAGCAAATTGTCCATAGCTAGGAGAGTTTAAACGTAAATCTACAACCACATCTAAAACATTTCCTTCTACGCAATAAACCATTTTAGTATGTTCTTGAGGAGGTAACTGAAAATGTAACCCTCTTAAAACATTTTTAACTGATACTGAGTAATATTCTTCAGGAAAATGAGTTTTTAAATTGTAACTTTGAAAAATATCTTCATGAAAGGTTTTGACAAAACTACCTCGTTCATCCTTAAAAATTTTAGGTTGCAATTCGTAGCAGTCTGGAATCTTGCTGGAGTTAATGATTACCTGCATATTTTATCAAACGTTTAATTCAATTCTGATTACCGAAAAAGTATTTTAATTTAATCTAGTGGGCAGTATATCAACCACCCTACGGATTAATTTTTGTGACAAAAATCTTTAATAGTTTTCACTACATAATTCAACATTTCTTCTGTCAAACCGGGGAAAAGTCCAATCCAAAAAACACAATTCATGATTTTATCAGCACTGCTTAAATCCCCTATTACTCGATATTCCCAACCTTCATATAAAGGTTGACGCAGTAAATTACCACCAAATAATAATCTAGTACCGATTCTATTTGTTTCCAAATGTTGTACTAACTCATTACGAGTGAAAGGGGCATCTTCTTTGACAAAAATGGGGAAACCAAACCAGCTGGGTTCAGAATTGGGGGTTGGTTGAGGTAAGGTTAACACATCCTGTAAGTCAGCTAAATTTTGCCATAAAAATTGGTAATTTTCTCGGCGTTTTTGTACAAATTCAGGTAATTTTTCTAATTGAGCGACTCCCACTGCCGCTTGCATATCGGTCATTTTTAGGTTGTAACCTACATGGGTGTATGTATATTTATGGTCATATCCGAAGGGTAAAGTTCCTAATTGCCACCCATAACGCTTGTTACAGGTGTTATCAACTCCCGGGGCGCACCAACAATCCCTACCCCAGTCACGGAAGGATTCGACAATTTTCTTCAAACGGGTATCACTGGTTAATACGGCTCCCCCTTCTCCCATGGTCATGTGATGGGCTGGATAAAAACTAACGGTGGCTAAGTGTCCGAATGTACCAGTTTTTTTGCCGTTATAAACACTACCTACGGCATCGCAATTATCTTCAATTACCCATAAATCATGTTTTTCGGCAAACGCCATCACTGCTTCTAGGTTGAAAGGATTACCTAAAGTATGGGCAATCATAATAGCTCTGGTTTTTTCGCTCAATGCTTGTTCTAGTTGTTCTACATCAATGTCGTAGCTAGGTAATTTGACATCTAAAAATACTGGAACTAATCTATTTTGAAAGATAGGGTTAACGGTGGTGGGGAATCCTGCAGCCACGGTAATGACTTCATCCCCCGGTTTTAGCCTTTTTTCGCCTAATTTGGGGGAAGTTAAGGCACTTAGGGCTACGAGGTTCGCCGATGAGCCTGAGTTGACGAGGAGGCAATGTTTAACTCCCATCCATTGGGCAAATTTTTCTTCAAATTCGGCAGCGTATCTACCTGTAGTTAACCAAAAATCTAGGGAAGAGTCCACTAATTTTGTTAATTCTTGCTCATCAAAGACTTTCCCTGATACAGGAATATAGGTTTGTCCGGGGGTAAAGTTACGGTTAGCAAATTTGAATTGATAAAACTCGACTACGGAGGCTAAGATTTTATTTCTTAATTCTTGCTCTTTTTCTGAAAAACTTTGTTTTTTGTCGATGGATTGAGTCATGGGTTAATTTTGATTTAATAAAGATTGATAGGATTTAATTTGCCCTAGAGTGAGGGCTTGAAAAGATTTTGTGTCGTTAGATGATAGTTGATGGGCTTGATGATACCAAGAAACGGTTTGTTTGATGGTTTGGGTAAAATCCCAACGGGGTTGCCAATTAAGGTGATGATAGGCTTTATCAGTGACGAGGTTTAATAAATTTGCCTCATGGGGGGCATTGGCATCACTTTTGTCTAGCCAACTACCTGCCCAGTGCTTTAAAATTTCCTCTACTAGGTCTTTTACTGGACGATTTGAGCTTAAATTTGGCCCAAAGTTAAAGGCTCCTTCGATCGCACTTTTTCCCAAAACTAATTCTTGATAAAGTTTTTGAGCGAGGGTTAAATATCCCCCCAACGGTTCTAAAACGTGTTGCCAAGGGCGGGTAGCATGGGGATTGCGCACGGGAATGGGTTCACCCTTACCCAAAGCCCTCATAACGTCTGGTACGATGCGATCTACTGCCCAATCACCCCCACCGATGACATTTCCTGCCCTAGCACTCGCTACCCTAATCTTACCTTGATGAAAAAATGATTTAGCCCAAGATGCGATCGCAATTTCCGCCCCTGCTTTACTAGAACTATAAGGATCATGCCCCCCGAGGGGATCATTTTCTCGATAGCCATAAATCCATTCATTATTGTCGTAGCACTTATCGGTGGTAATCATTACTCCCACGCAATATTTATCAAGGGTTTTCAAACTTTCTAAGACATTGACTGTTCCCAAAACATTCGTTTGCCAAGTCAACACAGGCTCATGGTAGGAGAATCGGACTAAGGGTTGAGCGGCAAGGTGAAAAACCATGTCGGGTTGAAAATCTTGGACTAAATTTTTGACGGTGTTTAAGTCTCTAATATCCCCAATATGATGCTTTAAATCGTGACTTAGGGCTAACTGTTCAAATAAAGAAGGTTCGGTATTGGGTTCTAAGCTCAATCCTGCCACCTGGGCTCCCAAATGCAGTAACCATAGAGATAACCATGAACCCTTAAAGCCTGTATGCCCTGTAACCAAGACTTTTTTGCCTTGCCAAAATTGTCCCATTACCAAACTTTCCACGGTGCTTCTCCTTTTTCATAGAGAGATTTGAGCAATTCTAGCTCCCGATAGGTGTCCATACATTGCCAAAAGCCATCATGATGATAAACGGCTAATTCTCCTTTATCCGCTAAAATCTTTAGGGGTTCGGCTTCAAAAACGGTATCGTCATTTTCGATTAGGTCTAAGACTTTTTTGTGGAGTACCATATAACCACCATTAATCCAACCGTCTGAGGTTTGGGGTTTTTCTTTGAAGCTGGTCACAAAATTATTTTCTATCTGTAATTCCCCAAAACGGGAGGGAGGGCGTACAGCAGTGACGGTGGCAAGTTTACCATGATTCTGGTGATAGGCTAAAAGTTTGTTTAGGTCAATATTGGCAACGCCATCTCCATAGGTGGCCATAAAAATATCTGAACCAGTTTTATCAAGATAGGTTTTTAAATGTTTTAACCTACCTCCTGTCATGGTTTCTTGCCCTGTATTAATTAACCATATTTTCCAGTTTTCTTCATCATGCCCATTATTGAGGTGGGTAATTTTTTGTTGTCCTAGTTCGAGTAAAATGTCACTATGATTCCAGTCGTAGTTAATAAAATATTCTCGAATCATGTCTCCTTTGTAGCCCAAACAAAGCATAAAATTGGTAAAACCATAGTTAGAGTAGGTTTTCATTATATGCCAGATCATGGGGCGATCGCCCACCATTACCATGGGCTTGGGACGAAATTCTGTTTCTTCTTTTAAACGAGTGCCTTTTCCCCCACAGAGAATGGCGACGGGAATCTGATCAGTCATGATTATTGATTATCTGAGATAATTAGATTTACCGCAGATCTTATCCTAAAAATCATCAAAAAATACAAATAAAAATTACTGATGGCTTTATTTTCCACCACCAAACTTGATTTAATTATTGCCGAGAAACGTTTAAAACTGGAAACTCAGCGTCAGAGCCTACTGACAAAAACTTGCCAATGGTTAGATGAATTTGCCATCGAGTATGGTACAACTCAAGCCTATATATTCGGTTCTGTCACTCGTGCAGGAAAATTTCATGACAACTCAGACATTGATTTAGCGGTGGAAACTATCAACCCAAAAAAACATTATCTTGCTATTAGTTTACTTTCAACTTATCTTGAAAGAGATGTAGATTTAATTAAATTAGATTCTTGTCATTTTGCCCACCGTATTCGTCAAACAGGGATTTTATGGACAAAAACATCCTCATCTTAGTCAAATACAGTTCAGGGTAAAATTTTTTTACCTAAATATTAAACAGTTTGACTATAGTATGCTTTTGTTATTTAATCCTTTGACAAAAAAGAAGTAATAATTGCCAATAAACTCAAAAGTCATCAAATGCTATTATCGAAATACATTTCAAAGCAAAATTTATGGTTAGCTAGTATCGTTAAGCAAAATTGGAGGCTAGGCTTTATTTCCATTGGTTTGGGGATATTTGCCTCAGTCCTAGAAGGTTTATCAACTTCTTTGGTTTTACCTCTGACAACCTATCTAAGTAATCCAACTGTTGCCGAAACAAAAAAAATATTTCCTGAACCCATAGAAAAAATAGGCAGTTTGTTGGGAATAGAAAATCCTTTTATTATTTTTATCATTTTATTTTGGCTATTAATAGTAATCAAAAATACAACTAAATATTGGTCTGATTTTAATATTAACAGGTTGAAATTTTATACAGGAAAAATTATTAGGGAGACAATTATTGATAAGTTTTTTAGTGTCGATATATCATTTTATAATTCTGTTAAAACAGGAGAGTTAACTGCTTTGGTTAATGACCACGCAGAACGTTGTCAAGGAATGAGTGGAAAGTTTTTTGTTCTGATTAGTGAATTGGCTACTGTTATTTCTTTATTAAGTGTTGCTATTTATTTATCTCCTCAAATTACTTTGATTAGTATTATTAGCTTTGGAGTTTTGATATTCGGACTTAAACCATTATTAAAAAAAATTAAAATTAAAAGTCGTAAAGTGGCTAACGAAACTACTCAATTGTCAGGGTTGATTACAGAAATTTTGGATGGCATCAAGGTTATCAAATCTTTTAGCCTTGAAAATCAAAAGACCGGTGAGTCTCAAAACTGTTTAAATTCTCGTTGTAATTCAGAAATACATTTATATAAATATGCTTGTACAATTAATCCCCTAACGGAAACTCTAGGAATAACTGTACTTTTGACAGTATTAGTGGGTTTTTATTTTTTGAGTAACTCTGATAATCTCTTACCAGTTTTATTAACTTATACTATCGTAATGTTGAGAACTTTACCTCGTATTAATCACTTAAATAATATAGTTTCTCAATTCTCTATTATGGGTGGTAGTGTTTCTCTTATTTATGAATTTCTTCATAATAAAACCCATAAAACAATTAAAAATGGCACTTACTCTTTTACGGGGATTAAGCAACAAATATTATTGCAAAATGTTAGTTTTATGTATCCTAATTCAGAAAAATTAGCCCTTAATAATTTATCTCTGAAAATAAAAAGAGGGCAAAAAGTTGGTTTAGTGGGACAGTCGGGTAGTGGTAAATCAACCTTAGTGGATTTGTTAATGCGTTACTATGATCCCACTGATGGTAATATTCTTATTGATGGGCAAGATTTAAAAAATATTAATTTGTTCCAGTGGCGCTCTTTTGCTGCGATCGTCAGTCAAGATACTTTTTTGTTTAATGGCACTATATTAGAGAACATTCGCTACGGTAATTTGACAGCATCAGATGAAAAAATCAGAAAAGCTACAGAAAATGCCTATGCAATGGAGTTTATTGAACGTTTGCCCCAAGGTTTAAATACAATGGTAGGACAAAGAGGGGTAATGTTATCGGGAGGACAAAAACAAAGAATTGCCATTGCCCGTGCATTTTTACGCAACCCTGAATTATTAATTTTAGATGAAGCTACCAGTGCTTTAGATACAGCTTCCGAAGTTTTTGTACAAAAGGCGATTGATAAAATTAGCGAGGGAAGAACCGTTATTACTATTGCCCATAGATTATCAACTATCAAAAATGCAGATATTATTGTAACTATGCAGTCTGGGAAGATAGTTGAAATGGGAACTCATGAAGAACTTTTAGGAAGAAAAAAGTACTATTGGAAACTTCATAACACTAATTCTTTGTCAGTCAACTAACTCTATTTTTGTCACTCTCCGAAAACATTTATTTATTCTTTAGATTAGAAGAATTTAATGACCAAATTACTTTAATAATTTTTAAATCGCCGAAACTACATCTAGTAAAGCAACTCTACTTGAAAGTGACAGGTCCCAAAGAGAAGTTTGCCTCAGAATAGCTAAGCATAAGCCCTTGATTCTTCTAGTGGGTTACTACATTCTTAACTTTTGTGCAATCTGCTATACTTCAATTTGTTAAATATAATAATTATTATTTATTGCTATGATCATTAACCATCGCTATCAATTCATCTTCATTAAAACATATAAAACTGCTAGTACGAGTATAGAACAATACTTATCAAAATTTTGTTCTCCTGAAGATACCATTACCTTGGATAAACCCTTAGTGGGTGAAACAAGAAATGTTCAGGGTTATTTCAATCCTTTACCAGAGATGATCAAATATTGTCCAATAATTCTTCCATGGAAGTCACAGTATTTGAAACAGAGCAGTAATCCATTGAAAAACTCACTTCTAAAAAGAAAGTTTTACGGACATATTCCTGCATATCAGGCACGAGAAAGAATTTCTTCAAAAATTTGGAATAACTATTACAAGTTTTGCTTTGAAAGAAATCCATGGGATAAAGTAATATCTTCTTATTATTATATTTGTAAAGGTCAGGAAAAAAATGAATTTTCTTTGAGCGACTATATTGCAAAAGGAAACATTTTTAATAAACATAAAAGTTATCCTTGGAATTATCCTCTCTACACTAATCCACTGAATCCAGATGAAATTATTGTTGATTATATTGGCAAATATGAGTACCTGAATCAAGAGCTTGCTTTTATTTTTGGCAAACTTGGTATTCCTTTTGACGGCAATTTAAATACAAAAGCCAATACAAATCTTAGACCTGAAACTAAAAAAGCAGAATCTGTGTATTCTGAAGAGCAAAAACAGATTGTTGAACGTTTATTTGCTCAGGAAATAAAAATACATAATTATCAATTTCCTGAGTAAAAAAAGATTAGTTTATGATTTGACAAATGCTAAATATATAAAAAACTTGTGATATTCTTGAACTGAGTTTATCACTAGGGAGATAATCAAAGCTAAACTGTAAAGGAATTTTTGACATAACATTTTATCAGATCATGAAAGTTGTTATTTTCGGCTTGATTTCAGGACGTGGAGGGATTCAAACTCATACATATTGGTTAACAAAAACCTTGCTAGAATCGGATTATCAGGTTTTAATTATTACTCCTCGATTCATTAGATCAAGTGGTGGGGCTTTTGTGGAGACAGAGTTAATCAATCCTAAGTTAAGAATTATTTCTTTAAACGATGAACATACCAATAAAAAGCAAACGACCTCAAATAAAATTATTAGAAGTATCAATTTAGTTGGGGAAATAAGACAATTTTCTCCTGCTCTCTTTTTTGGAGTTGGTACTGGTTGGTATATGACATTAATTAGCTTGTTCTTACCTTCTCAAACGAAAAAAATCTTCCATGAAGTTATGTCAGGTAGGACTAATAGTAACAAAGATCCTCGTTGGGGTGTTAAATACTTCTTTACTGATGTTTACGCTCAGGCGAGTGATGTGGGTAAAAATTTTAGTGAAACTTTTAATTGGCAAAAGGAGATTCCCGTATTACCTGCCTTTCCTGAACCCTTAGAAATTACCGCTCAATTACCTCACATCGAATCAAAAACTATTCCTTTAGGCAAGGCAAAAGCCGCTCTTTTTAGTCGCCTAGCACCCCATAAACAGGCTTTTTGGCTAGTACAACAATGGGATTTTCTCAAAAATTATTTGGATGAGTTACATATTCACGGTAGCGGACCTGAAGAAAGTTTAATTAGAGATTATATTGAGGAAAAGGGAATTGGAGATAGAATAAAATGTTTTGGGAGGTATCCTGATGGACAGGCTTATGTTGACTTACTAGGTAGCTATGATCTTACTTTACTGCCAACTATTGGGGCAGAAGGCTCACCCTTAGTATTATTAGAATCAATGGCTTGTGGAGTACCATTTGTTGCCTATGGGGTGGGGGGAATCCCTGATTATGGTCATGATAACCCTGATGTTATGGTTGTTCCTCCAGAGCCATGGGTAAC
Source organism: Cyanobacterium sp. (assembly GCF_054166785.1). NCBI lineage: Bacteria > Bacillati > Cyanobacteriota > Cyanophyceae > Chroococcales > Geminocystaceae > Cyanobacterium > Cyanobacterium sp. The sequence goes on along the minus strand of NZ_JBSZCP010000035.1, from coordinate 80,675 downwards.
GACTCAGGCAAGGGAATATACAACGACATCTCCTCAAGGAGAAATTAAGGCTTTTTTGGCTAGTGTACAAGCCATGGCGGAAAAACTAGCACGGGGTGAAATTAATCAATCAAGATTACAACAGTTCTATTTTAATAATTACTCTTATAATGTTTTAAAACAACTTTGGCGATCGCACTTAGTAACTAAAACAAATGATCAGAAATAAATCAATATCCCATCAAATAATGGTGGTCATGAAATGGCACAGTGCGATCGCCTATCGGTAAAAGTTTGTCGGATTTATAAATTGCCGAAATTCTCGGAGAGTGACAAAAAAGTGATTTAGGGGATCATGAGTAGAATAATTACGTATATAAATTATTTGTGTTTTAAACTTTTCCTTAATTTAGTATTATTTTTCCATAGTTTTACAGTAGCATTTTTATAGATTTTAGCGATAAAAGGAGCGGGATTAGTAGTAGCAAAATTATCTATTTTTTCTATTGTTTTCTCAAAAATATCTATCATTGTAGCACTGTTTAGATTAGCAGAAATAAGGGTAAAAACTTTTGCATTAGAATAAGCCATAGCTTGAATTTCCAAAATATTTCTACCGATATTGGTGTCTTTAGTTAAAATAATCCAACCTTTTTGACTGACAACTGTTAGCCATTCTATATCTGGGGAATGTGGTAGGAAATGGTTTTTATGAAATTCCACTTTAACCCCTAAATTTTGTAATGCCTTACCCACCGATTTACCTAATGCTCTATCAATAAAATAAGTGTGTTTAAATTTATTATTTTTACTCATTTAATTTATTTTTTAGGTCTATTAAAACTTAGGAGGCTTTTCGATATGATTCAAATAAAATTGCTTGTTTAATGTCTATAACTCTACAATTATAATCTTCCGCTATGTCTTCTATGGAATCCCCTGCATCATATAATTGAGCGATCGCCTTTGTAGGTATACCTGTACCTTGAATAGTAGGCTTACCAAAAGAGATATGAGGGTCAATGCTTAAAATTTTACCATCATTAATATGATCTAACTGGGGGTAAAGTCTAGTGGCTAGGTTGTTTTCATCCCATTCCACACGAGTTAATGATTGCTGTAAAATTTCTTTCATCGCTAATTGTCCAGAGCGACTCACATTAACTAAGTGTCCTACTTCTTCTAAAAATAAGTCAACTCCATCGGTGCTAAATTGCTTAGTAGCAAGAGGATGATTATTATTAAATCTTTCACTTATATAGTCAAGGGTAATTCTAACTTTATCTAAAGAAATATTATGAATAGTGCGGATAACTCTTAAAATATGAGCTTCAACTAAATTGGTAAAGGAAAGTTGAGACATTTCCACCGACGGGCGTTGTATCAAGGGTAAAAATTCTTGCCTACCTTGCTTTGTATTGTATTTACGTCCATTTAGCCATGTGCTTAGGGTAGCCAAGGGAATATTCAGATACCGTGAAGCATCTGTCACTGAATAGGTAGGAATATTGTATATATTCAATTCCCATTTATTTTCAGTTTGCCAGTCTCTCTCTACCATATTGTTTAGATTCGTGAATGTTGCTTTTGGTTTAGTTTCTTGTCAGTTTATATTTTGATTCTCTCAGAATAGCAAAAAAGTAATGGATATTTTAATCGAAACCATAAGGTGCGATCATGAAATGGCACTGTGCGATCGCACTTTATGCTTAAAATATAAAAATAGCTTTTTGATCCTTTTAAAGTATAGATTATTTGCTATATTTAACTATGATTTCCTAACAAATTCCTAAAAATCAGATGGTGAATATACTTGTTACTGGCTCGGCTGGATTTATCGGCTTTCATTTGTCACGGAGGTTGTTAGATGATGGTTTTCCTGTCTATGGTATTGATAATTTGAATGATTATTATGATGTTGGGTTAAAAGAGGATCGATTGAAATGCCTTCAAAAATTTGATCGTTTTCAATTTAAAAAACTAGATTTGGGCGATCGCACAGAAATTACCCAATTATTTAACGATAATAGCTTTGACATAGTAATTAATTTAGCGGCTCAAGCAGGAGTAAGATATTCTTTAGAAAACCCCCATGCCTATGTAGATAGCAATTTGACTGGCTTTGTAAATATTCTTGAAGGTTGTCGTCATAACCCTGTAAAACATTTGATCTTTGCCTCATCTAGTTCTGTTTACGGACAAAACCCTAAAATTCCTTTTGCTGTTGGTGATAATGTGGATTATCCCATTTCCCTCTATGCCGCTACGAAAAAAGCTAATGAATTACTAGCTTATAGTTATAGTCATCTGTACAAAATACCAACCACTGGATTAAGGTTTTTTACCGTTTATGGTCCTTGGGGTCGTCCAGACATGGCTTATTTTAAATTTGTTAGGGCGATCGAATCAGGTCAAAAGATTAAGGTATTTAATTATGGCAATATGGAACGAGACTTCACTTATATCGATGATGTAGTAGAGGGAATGATCAGACTGATTGATTCACCACCTATCAATAAAGAAGACTCTCTTCAATCCCAAACAGCCCCCTATAAACTCTACAATATTGGCAATAATCAACCTGTGCCATTAAATAAATTTATCACAGTCATTGAACAAGCTCTTGGTAAAACAGCCCAAAAGGAATTACTACCAATGCAACCAGGAGATGTTCCTCGTACTTATGCGGATGTTGATCCTTTAATAGCTGATGTTGGTTTTAAACCTCAAACATCCATAGAGGAGGGTATTAGTCATTTTGTCAAATGGTATAAGAGTTATTATAGAACAAATCCTTAACAACTCCCACCGTTAACCTGCGATGTAACGAGGGATTCTTCCTTTACAGAACGATAGCTTACAAAAGCAGTAGCTGTAGCTAAATATGTGGATTTTTTGAACAAAAAATAATATAACTATTATTATGTAAGTCACTGGAGGACTATGCAAAAGTTTATCGCCCTACAATTAGGGGCAAGACGAGCCTATGCCGTACCATCGATATTAGAAAAAGCAGGAATATTGGAAACTTTCTACACTGACTTATGTGGTAATAAGGGATTATTGGGGTCTTTTTTAGGTACTCTACCCCCATTCCTAGTCAAAGGACAACTAAAAAACCTATACGGCAGACAATTACCCCCCAATCTTATTGATAAAACTGTAGCTTTTCCTTACCTAACTCTTCAATATGAAATTGACAAAAAAATTCCCCAATCAAGGGAAAATAAATTAAGAGCTTTGGGAAGATTCGCAGACAAAATGGGTAATAGGATTATAAGTAGAGGTTTCGGTGATGCCACCCATTATTTTAGTATGTTCGGTGAATGTACTCCTGCCCTAAGATATGCGAAAAAACAAGGATTAGTGACAGTAACAGATATATTTATTTTATTGAATGCTGAATATTTAGTGGCAAAAGAAAGAATCAAATATCCTGATCTAGAAAAAGAGCCCGATCAAAAACTTTTAAAAGAAGCTTTTACTTGGTTAGAGGAAGTATGCGATTTATCGGACTGGTTGATAGTTCCTTCTGAAGCAGTTAAACAGGATTTAATTACTAATTGGAGAGTCAAGGAAGAACGTTGCATTGTGATCCCCTACGGGGTAAATGAATCTTGGCTAGAAACTAATAATACCCCTGTCACAGGTAGGATTTTGATGGTGGGTAGTGCTAATTTACGTAAAGGAATTCATATTTTAGGACAGACAGCAAATAAGTTAAGCTATCGTGATTATGATTTTCTTGTCGCTGGGGATGTAACTGAAGCCATAAAAAATTCTCCTATCACTAAATCTTTAAACTTTTTGGGGCGTATCCCTAGACTCGATATAGCTGAACAATACAAAAAAGCAGATATTTTCGTACTGCCAACCTTCGCAGAAGGTTCTGCTGGGGTCACTTATGAGGCACTTGCCTGTGGTATTCCTGTGATCACGACTAAGGCGGCCGGCTCGGTGGTGCGAGATGGCATTGACGGTTTTATCGTACCAGAAGGAGATGCAGACGCTCTAGCTGATAAAGTTCAGACACTCATAGAAAACCGAGAACTTAGAGATAAGATGGCAATTTCTGCTAGAGAACGAGCAAAAGACTATACTTGGGACAAATACGGCGATCGTTTGCTATCATTCTTTCAATCTATTTAATTGTATTTATGGCGAAATTTATTAAGAATGTAGGACGGTTATTATCTTCTAAAGAAATGTTTGTAGCTTACTATCAATGGCTATCCTCCGTGACATTTCAAAATAAACCACCAAAATTAAAATTAACTGACAAGATTAATATTGGTGAATGGATCAGTTTTTCTGAGTATTGGTCTTTTAGAAATGGTATTACCGAAGTTGAAAAAGATTTTATCGTTAAAAGTTTATCTTCTAATTCTGACAGAAAAAAGGTCGCCTTTGATATAGGAGCTAATATTGGTTTATTTACAGCCTATCTAGCAACTTTTCCTTCAACTTCGGTTCACAGTTTTGAACCTGTGCCTCAAACTTTTTCTCGGTTGGAGACCAACGTTAGAAATAACAATATAAAAGATAATGCTGTTTTAAATCGTTTGGCAGTGGGAAGTACTCAAGGAAGCATTAAATTTGCTATATCTGATGATAGTCCTGCCACCAATAAAATATCAACCAGTGATAATGACCATAATATAGAAGTTACAGTAACAACATTAGATCAATATTGTAAAGACAATCAAATTGATTATATTGATTTCCTAAAGATTGACGTTGAGCGCATGGAAACACAAGTATTAAGGGGGGGGTATGAGATGTTAAAGCAGAAGAAAATTAAATCAATCCTAATAGAAATTTGTCCCCCAAATCTTAATGCTACGGGGAATTCCATAGAAGATTTATATGAATCGATAATTAATATGGGATATACTCCTTACAGACTTTCATTAACTAATACTATTGGTAATAAACTTTCTCTGGAAGATTTACAAAACATAGTATTGGAAAACGTAGCTCTATTTTCTGTGTAATAAAAACTTATGAACATATATACTATTACGATAGCCATACCCGTTTTCAATGGGGAAAAATATTTAAAACAGGCTATTGAAAGTGCGTTACTACAGTCAAAAAAAGCTGACGAAATTTTAGTTATTAATAATAATTCATCGGACAATACTCTAAAGATATGTCAAAACTATGAGCCACGGATCAGAGTTGTTTCCCATCCACAGACTTTAAGTATGGCGGATAATTGGACATCTTGCTTTCGAGAAGCAAAAAGTGATTTTGTAATGATTTGTCATGCAGATGATGAGCTTTTTCCTAGAGCAGTGGAAGAAACTTATAAAGTTATTAAGGAACATCCAGAAGTTGATCATATTTTCGGTCAAACGTGGCTTTATAACGGAGAAAGATCATTTCCTAACGCATCCGAAAAGTTCGGGTTATTAACGAGTGAAGAATATTTGTTAAGAAGTTGTCGGAGTTATTATCACTATAATTCGGGTACAACCACTAGAAAAGATTTGGTTTTATCTATTGGAGGTTACAATAATGAATTCAAGCATATTACTGATGTTGATTTTTTTATTCGGGTAGGATTAAGAGCAAGAAGTGTTTATGCAATTGATAAGCCTTTAGGTACTTATCGTATTCATCAAAACAATCTGCATAAAACTCTCAATCAAGAGAATATAGCTGATTATGAATATATTAAACTTTTTGAAAAAATAGCTCAAGAATACGATATTCAAGAGTCTCTTAAATCTCAAGCTCTTAAATACTTGTTTCCCGTTTTAAGTCAAAGTATTACAAAAGCTCTGAGACAAAATAATTTTGTTACTGCTAAACGAATAAGTAGTGATATTCATCAACTCAGAAAAAAACATGGTTCGTGCCTAACTCAAACATTGACAAAAAATTCTCGACTAATATTGCATTTGTCACAATCAAATCAAATAGGATTAATTTTAGCTTGGTTATTGATAAACTCTTGGTTTTTTATCAGAAATAGTTTAGTTAATGAAAACAGACCTAACTATAGTCTTTCAGACTTAACAAGGATTACTAATTATAATTAATTATGGATTAAACTTTTGTCTGTCGGAGAATAAGCAATATAATCTATCAGAATTAACTAAACTATATAGTATCAATTAAATGCGACTAGCAATTTGTACTCCTTATTCCGTCAATAAAAAGATAGCTATTGGCGGTGCTATCATTGTTCGCTATCTTGTCGAAGCCTTGCAAAGTCAAAATATAGAAGTAGTTTTGTGGCTTTGTCGAGATCATTATGCCCCTTTAAGCGTTCAATCAACCTCTAAAAGTCCTGATACCCCAGAATACTGGGAATTTATTGGTTTTCCTCCCCAAGTTGCTTTTAGTTTAAATAGATTCGCCCCCCAAACTTTAAAAAAAATAGTTCAGGAAACCCAGAAGTTACAGGAAAAAGCTCCCATTGATGGGGTTTTGATTTTTTCCCCTGTAACGCCCGGATTATGGCCGATGGAATTGGCAAAGTCTTTAAACATCCCCTATATCTTAACCCTTTTAGACTATAGCTTTATTTGTCCTACTTTTACCCGTTATAATTATCAGGGTGACTTTTGTCAGGGGGTTATTCCGTCAGAAACTTGTTTAAAATGCTCTCTGAGCAAAATTCCTCAGAAGAAAAAGCCATTTTTTCAGGTTTTGCAGCGTTTACCACTTCCATTCAAGTTTTGGTTAGGCAAAAATATTCCTGCTCTATTTCCTGCAACGACTCGTTATCATGCAGGTTCAATAAAGGAAAGATGCGATCGCCTAGAAGACTTAAAAGAACTGTTTAAAGATGCCCATGCTGTTATTTATCAAACTCCCTTAATGCAACAGCAGTTTCATCAAGCCAAATGGCAACATCATCGTGAGTATATCGAGTGTTATGGTATTCCTCTTGCCAATAAGTTAGAAAAAATGGTTCAGTTTGATGATCCCGTTATTCAATTTGTTTATCTATCTCGCCCTACCCCTGAATGGGGAATCAATTTTTTACTTGATACTTGGACTGCTTATTTTCAAGATAAGTGCGATGTCCATTTAACTATTTTAAGTCCAAATGTTTTATCCCTAGTGGCTAACGAACCCAAATGGCAAAATTTGCGTAATGTCACTTTCTCCGAAGAAATGATTCAGGGGAGAGTTGCGGAGTTTCATTCTCGATTCCATGTTCTGATTTTACCCGCTCAATGGCAAGGGATCGTTGCTTTAACAAGTTTAGAAGCTCTAGCTCATGGTACGGCGGTTATTGAACCAAATTTGGGGGGATTGTCAGGTTATGGCTTAAATGAAAACTTTGGTGTTAAAAATTACGGTTGGCGTGATAGTCAAAGTTTAGCAAATACCATCAATGAACTAAGGTGCGATCGCACTAAGCTATCCCAATTAATGAAGAATGCCCAACAATTTAAAAATACTGGTGATTGGGGCAAATTTTATGAGAAGGTATTAAGTAATTAAAATTTATCAAAAAGCTATTGTTGCTTATAGACAAAAAGTTTATTCTTAACAGATCTAATATATTTTGATAGATCACCTAATCATAGAGTGCAATCTCTTTAAGCAATCTACGTTAATAAAAATATTTGGCAATTTAAAATGCTGATGACTAAAGGTAGTTCTACCTCGCAATTTTACAAAATATAATCACCAGAAAGTTTAATTAAAAAATGAAAGTTATCCACATTTGTCAAAGAGATGATCCCGCTACAGGAGGAGCCGTTAGAGTCGCTGTTGAATTAGTCAAAAGATTAATTGCTAACAATATTGATGCTAGATTGCTTTTCCTTTATGGTGATTCTGGCTATTTCGGTCAAAACTTAGAATCTCACTGTGACTATCTTAGGTTAAAAAACTCTCGTGATATTTGGCTTTATCCCCGACTAAATAAATATTTAGCTAAAATTAAACCAGATATTGTTCACCATCATGAAGATTTGCTTTGGTCTCAATTATTAACCTTAAATCATCCTAGCTATAAAAAAATTATTCATTCCCATTCCAGTAGGGTTGCCAATCCCCAATCTCTAAAAACTCTTTTACTTTATAAATGTCATCGATTTAGTGCGGACTTTAGTGTTTGCATCACAAAAGAAGTTCAGGATACACAATCTTTAAATGTGGGTTTCGATCGCAACAAAACAAGCGTTATCCATAACGGAATTGACTTACAACACTACAGCCCAAGTTCCTTTGAAGATAAAATTAGGGCTCGTCAACAATTAAACTTGCCTGTAGATCATCCAATCATTGGTTTTGTAGGTAGATTAAATAACTTAATGAAGGGTGTTGATGATTTTTTGAGAATAATTGCTAAGTTACCAGAAAACTACGAAGGTTTAGTGGTAGGAGATGGGCCAGATTTGATTAATCTTCAACAATTAGCTAGGAAATTAGGAATTGATAATCGAGTTTTTTTTACGGGTTTACTCAATGATACTAAGCTAGCTTATCAAGCAATGGATGTATTTTGCTTTACCTCTCGGTTTGAGCCTTTTGGATTGACTATTGCTGAAGCAATGGCTAGCGGTGTCCCTGTTGTCGGTTTTTCTTGTCCGGGAGGATCAAGTACAATATTGACTAAGGAGACGGGAACGGTAATTGAGGATAGAAACATAGAGGCGATGGCGGAGGGAATAAAAGCTATTATTTCTAGCCCTCAAACAGTTGAGCTTCAATTAATAAAAGCTAGACATTTGTTGGAAACTAAATTTGATTGGGAAATCTCTACTCAAAATTTGATAAATTTATATAGCCAGTTATTGACGAGCTAATGAACGAAATAGAATTTATCAAAAACAATCATGGCTAATTTTTACCTTTTTCTTTTTATCACTATCTGCATTGCGATGATTGGGTAAGTTCAACATAAAATATTCATAGCCCCTAACTAAATACCTAATTTAAAAAAACTATGGTTATAATTACTGACATCAAACCTCAATTGACCCTAGAGGAGTTTTTGAAATTACCAGAAACAAAACCCTATAGTGAATATTTTAAGGGAAATATATATCAGAAAACGATGCCCCAAGGAGAACATAGTATTATTCAAACATCTTTATCTACGAAAATTAACGAAGTGGCAAAACCACAAAAAGTTGCTTTAGCTTTAACTGAATTACGCTGCAATTTCGGTAATCAGTCTATTGTACCTGATATATCGGTTTTTATCTGGGATCGCATTCCCAAAAATGAGAGGGGAAAAATTGTGAATCGTTTTAATATTCATTCTGATTGGGTTATTGAGATTTTATCACCAAAACAATCTACTAATAAAGTGATCAGAAAAATCATGTTTTGTCTGGACCAAGGAACACAATTGGCTTGGTTAATTGATCCTGAAGATGAATCGGTTATGATCTTTAAACCAGAGCAAGTTCCTGAAATCAAATCTGATGAGGAGATTTTACCAGTTTTAGATACTCTTAAAAATTTACAATTATCCGTTAAAGAAATGTTTAGTTGGTTTAGTATTAATTAATTTTCAAATTCAATAACATTATGGCTGATACTTACCTTTTTATTTTTATTACTATCTGCGGTGCGATCGTTGGATGGTCGATTATTCGCCTTGAAAGGATTTATCAATTTCCCTTTTTCATGGCTTCCGTGTTTCTCTCTTTTATCATACCCCAGGCGATCGCCATTGTAAATGTCCAGTAATTAAGAACTAGTAAAATACCATACCTAAGATACTTAGAGTTTAAAATTGGAACAAGGTCTTAATTAAATAAAAATTTTTGATAAAATGATACATCCCCAACTTAAAGAAATTCTTAGTCAAGTGAAAGAATCTTTAATTAGCTTATACCAAGAACAATTAGACAAAATTATTTTATACGGTTCTCAAGCTAGAAAAGATGCTCAAATAGACTCAGATATTGATGTTTTAGTTATCTTAAAAGCACAGATTAATCCTTACCAAGAAATAGATAGAACTGGAGATATTATCGCTAAAATTAGCCTTGATTATGATGTGGTTTTATCCCGTCATTTTATTTCTTTAGAGCAATTCAATCGTAGTCATAACCCATTTTTACAAAATGTCAAAAAAGAAGGCATTGTGATATGAAATTAGAAGTTTATAAATTAATTAAAAAAGCGAAAGAAAGTTTAACAGCATCAGAAATTTTAGCTCAAAATAAACTATATAATTTTGCAGGTGCTAGAGCTTACTATACTATGTTTTATATTGCAGAGGCTTTTCTATGGACAAAAGAAATGAGTTTTTCTAGTCACTCAGCAGTAATTTCTGCTTTCGGAAAGGAATTTGCAAAAAAAGGAATTCTCCCTTTTGAATTTCATCGTTATCTCATTGATGCTCAAGATAAAAGAACTCAAGGAGATTACAGTATTGATGACGAAAGGCAACTAGGTCATGATGATGTCAATATTTTAATCGAACAAAGTAAATTGTTTATTCAATGGGCAGAAAACACTATAACTTGACTTTGAACAAAATAAAATCGCTATTTATTTATGGGATAAGGCTACATTAATCTAATAATTCAATAACATTATGGCTGATACTTACCTTTTTATTTTTATCACTATCTGCGGTGCGATCGTTGGATGGTCGATTATTCGCCTTGAAAGAATTTATCAATTTCCCTTTTTCATGGCTTCCGTGTTTCTCTCTTTTATCCTACCCCAGGCGATCTCCATTGTAAATAATCCCGGGATCGCCGTCACAGATACCGCCGTGGAGAGAATGCTCATATATGCAAGTTTATGTGTGGCAATGTGTTGGATTGGCTATCAGTCTTCCCCGAACCCAAAATGGCTTAATAAACTTAATGTGGAAGTTGACGAGAATAAATTATTTAAAGCAGGCATTGTTTTGTTAATTATTGGTCAGGCTTGTGTCTTTGCTTTATCTCGCATCACCATACAAACATCAGCCGCAGCTGGTGGTAATTGGACTGGACCGGCAACCATTCTGATCTTTTTTGCAGGAACTCTTCGTATTGCTCTGCCTCTTTTTTTAATCCGCACCTTAAAAAAACCCTCTTTTGTCAACATTTTTCTAACAACTCTTAGCGGTTTACCCATTGTTCAAGCTGTTATTTTTTCAGGTCGTCGTCAAGCAACCGTTGCACTTTTAATCACAATAGGATTATGTTTTTTCCTTGTTAAGAAATATACTCCCCCCAAACTATTATTAGTAATGTTTGTTCCCGTTGCCGCTTATATTATCCCCACATTAGGTGCTTTAAGGGGAAGATTTTGGGAACTAGCCTTTGCAGGACGATGGGATGAAATTCAAATGGCTTCCGAACGAGGTTTTGAAAGGGTGCTTGAAGGAAATATATTAGAACTGCGAAATGCTACCTTAGTCATGGATTATGCCACTCAACTTGATTACTATGGCTACGGAAGAGTGCTATGGAATAGTGTTATCTTTCAGTATGTACCCGGTCAATTAGTCGGATTTGATGTCAAAGAAAATCTACAATTCGACCTCGATTTTGATTTAGTCGGTTTTTACGGCTATCAAACACATACGGGGACAACTTTGACAGGAATAGGAGATTCTTTTATGGATTTTGGCTTTTTTGGTTGTTTATTTTTTGCTTTAATGGCTTACTTGTATAAAACCCTTTGGGTGTCCACCGTGGAAAGTAAAAATATCATTACCACACTAATATATATCAGCATCATTGATTCTGCAATGGTGGGGATAACCCATGGTATTGGTAGATTTGTCAATGAATTTATTTTTAGGGCAGGAGTCATGCTTTTAGTAAGTTTTTACTGCCAATCCTCTGACACAAAACAGACCAAATTATCATCAACTTATGAGTAAAAATATTTTGTCTATTTCAATTCAAAATAAAATTGCGATCTTTTTTACAAATTATGGTCCTTATCATATAGCCCGAGTCAAGGCTTTTCAAAATTTGGTTACGGAAGATGCTCACCAAGTTACAGGAATTGAAATCACTCGTGATGGGCTAGACTACCAATGGCAAACTGATATTCAAAAAAGTGATTTAAAGATATATTCAGTATTAGGTAATCTTAAACCCCATGAGGTTAGTAAAAATATTACCATTAAAAAAACTTTTGATTTATTGTCTCAAATTAATCCTGATGTTGTGGTAATTGCAGGATATGCTCGTTTATCAATGCTATCAGCATTATTGTGGAGTCTGTGGCATCGAAAATCTACAGTTGTCTTGTCCGAGTCTAAAGAAGATGATGAGCCTCGTATTTGGTGGAAAGAAGAGATTAAAAGTTTCCTCGTCAACAAATATTCTAGCGCCTTAGTTGGTGGTTCTCCCCACAAAAGATATTTGCTCAAACTAGGATTTCCTGAAGATCCTATTTTCATGGGTTATGATGTTGTCGATAATAGCGTTTTTCACCCTAACAAAATCAAACAATTACCATCCCCTATTCGTAAACCCTATTTTCTGAGTATTAATCGTTTTGTTCCCAAAAAAAATTTATCCTTATTAATTACTGCCTATGCTCACTATCATCAGCAAGTAGGAGATAAGGCTTGGGATTTAGTGTTATGCGGTGATGGAGAGTTACGCCCTCAAATTGAAGGTTTAATTAAGCAATATCAATTAGAAAATCATGTTCATCTCCCCGGATTTTTACAACAGGATGAACTCTTACCCTATTTTGCCCATGCTCAGACTTTTATTCATGCTAGTACAACGGAACAATGGGGCTTGGTGGTTAATGAAGCGATGGCGGCAGGTTTACCCGTGATTGTCTCTAATCGTTGTGGTTGTTTTGAAGATTTAGTAATGGAAGGGGTTAATGGTTTTGGTTTTAATCCTGAAAATCAAGAAGAATTAACCAGTTTAATGGTCAAAATATCTTCAGGAAAAGTGGATTTAGAGTCCATGGGGAAAGCCTCTTTGCAGCATATTGAGAAATATTCCCCTGATTATTTTGCTCAAGGGTTAAAAAGTGCGATCGATTTTGCTATGAATAAAACATAATAAAAATCATTTCCATGGAAAAGTAACTGAAATCAAGATTAAGAAATTAAATTACAATAATATTTTGATTTTATCCAAAATAGATTAACCTATGAAAATTTTAATGGTCATTCCAGCTATTGGCTCTGTATATGGTGGACCATCCAAAAGTGTGATTGAATTAACTAAAGCCATAGCCAGACAAGGAGTAAAAGTAGATCTTGTGACCACCACAGCTAATGGTGATCAAAAACTAGATGTATCAAAATGTACTTGGATTGAAAATAATGGTTTTCGTATTCAATATTTTCCTTATCTTAGTTGGAATGACTATAAATTCAGTGTGAGTATGAGTAAATGGTTATTTTGCCACGTCAAAGATTATGATTTACTTCACACCAATGCCATTTTTTCTGTGCCAAATATTCCAGCCCATTGGGCTTGTCAAAAATATAAAATCCCTTATATTATTACTCCCCGTGGAATGTTACAACCCTGGGCATTATCTTATAAAGCATGGAAAAAAAACTTGTTTTATAACCTATTAGAAAAATCTGCCATTAATAAAGCCAGTGGAATTCAGGTATTGGCAACGGCGGAAAAAGAAGCTGTAAAAACTCTTAATTTAATTCCGCCCCTATATACTATTCCCAATGGGATAAACAATGAAGATTTTGAAACTTTACCTTCATCTTCTCTCTTCTTAGATAAATTTCCTGACGCAAAAAATAAACAAATAATCTTCTTTTTAGGCAGAATTGATCCCAAAAAAGGTTTAGATTTATTAGCATCAGCTTTCGCTAATGTCCATCAAACATTTCCTAATACTCATTTAGTTATCGCTGGACCTGATAATGTAGGTTATTTACCTACCATCAAAGAGTTATTCGATAAATCAGGCTGTTTATCAGCGGTAACATTTACGGGAATGCTCACTGGAGAAATGAAATATTCCGCCTTAGCTGCCGCAGACATTTACATCGCTCCCTCACACTCTGAAGGTTTTAGTATGTCTATATTAGAGGGAATGGCTTCTGGCTTACCCTGTATTTTTACCACTGGCTGTAACTTCCCCGAAGCATCGGAAGCAAAAGCGGCTCATGTGGTGGATATTGATTCAGAAAGTATTGAAAAAGCCCTCTTAAACTGCTTAGAAAACCCTGATTCTGCAAAAGAAATGGGATCAAGAGCTAGAGAATTCATCTTAAATAATTATACATGGAACAAGATCGCTTGTAGTTTAATCTCAATTTATCAAGAAATAATTTCTGAAAAAGATAAAAACACTTAAAATTAAAGGTTAATGTAATTTCAAAGGAGCTTGATTATGACCAATCAGGATCAAGAGTACGAATATTCCTATCAGTCAAATTAAACATGTCACCTTTTCTTTGGAAAGATATGATTTGTTATGCTCAATATATCTAATGTAGAACCAAGTGCGATCGCCCTTTTGCAACTATGATAGTAAAAGTCAAAACCAAATAACTGTCCATGGATTTAACCAATATTACCCCCCTAATATTAACTTACAACGAAGAGCCAAACATCGATCGCACCTTAAGTAAATTAACATGGGCAAGAGAAGTAATTGTTATTGATAGCTTTAGTACCGACAAAACCTTAGAGATTATAAAATCCTATCCAAACACTAAATTGTATCAAAGAAACTTTGATAGTCATACTAACCAGTGGAATTATGGACTAGAACAAATACAGACTGATTGGGTATTGTCCATGGATGCTGATTATATTATCACCGAAGATTTACTCACAGAAATAACCAATTTACAGACTAAACCGCAAATAAATGGTTATTTTATTCCATTCAAATATTGCGTTTTTGGAAAACCTTTGAGTCAAAATATTCTCCCCCCTAGGCAATCACTATACCTCAAAAACAAAGCAACTTACGTTGACGATGGACATACTCAATTACTCAAAAATAAAGGAAATATAAGTTATCTTAATAATGCTATTTATCACGACGATCGCAAAGCCTTAAGCAGATGGTTATGGGCGCAAGATAGATATATGATCCTAGAAGTCAAGAAAATCTTAAATACCTCCAATGATCAATTAAGTTTAGGAGATAAAATTCGTAAAAAAATAATTTTTGCACCTTTCATAATTTTCATTTACTGCCTAATAATAAAACGTGGTATATTTGATGGGTGGCATGGTTGGTACTACGCCTTTCAAAGAATGTTCGCCGAAATACTACTATCTTTAAGACTAATAGAAGCTCAGTATTTTAACAATAAATAACCCTTGCCCATAAAGTCATTAACCATAAAACTATAAAATTTTCTTACCACTATTAAGTCCCCCTTATTAAGGGGGATTTAGGGGAATCATATTCTATTCCCTGCTCTTATAACGGGGGATCATATCCCATCACTCATATCCCATCGCCATATATCTTTTTACCCAATCTCCTCCAAAAAATCATAAAATAATTCCCAATTATCCTCATCACTTATCGGTTGCCAAACTTCCTCAATGAGACTACGAACAGGAATATTAAAAGGATTAAATTGTTTTAAAACTGACCCTATATTATGTAACTCCTCTTTATCATAAAAAGATAAAGCCTTATTGTACAAAACTTTCCAATCACTAAAATTACTAGAAACAATAGTCCGATTTTCCAAAATTAAATCATGGTTATCACGCCAACCATCATTAAAATCACTACCTAAACTAGCAAAAAAATCATGATAATTGTATTGAGATTCCTTTAATAAATTGATTGTTTCCTTAACTAAAACCTGTCCTAAATCTTCAGGTAAATCCGTAAAACCTAACCTCCTCAACATAAACCCTTGATAATATTCCTCATAATAATCATCAAACTTTTCTAACCCTTTTTCCAACTCAGAAGAAGCCATCACTAACGATAAAGGAATTTGTAACTTCTCCAAATTAAGACGACAAATAATGGGCTGATTACCATAACTGTATCTTCCACCGTAGTCAAAATAAGCAGCGATAAATTTAGGATCATAGCTATTAATAAAAGCATAGGGACCATAATCAAAACTTTCCCCCGTAATAGACATATTATCAGTATTCAAAACCCCATGACAAAAACCAGCACCCATCCATTGTGCGGCTAACTTAGCAACCCTTTCTACCAATTCAGCATAAAACTTTTCATAGGGATTTTGTTCCTCACAAAGATGAGGATAATAATAATAGATCACATGATCTAACAAATTTTTAATTAAATCAGGTCGTTGAATGTAGTGTAACCGCTCAAAACTACCAAAACGAATATGGGAATGGCTAAAGCGTACCATAACCGATGAACGAGTAGGGGAAGGCTCATCTCCACGCCACAAAGATTCCCCCGTTTCAACCAGACAAAAACAACGGGATGTATTTACCCCCAAACGGTGTAAAGTTTCCCCCGCAATAACCTCCCTTACTCCGCCCTTGAGAGTTAACCTACCATCAGCGGTACGAGAATAAGGAGTACGCCCAGAGCCTTTTGTGCCAAAATCATACAGTCGTCCATCATTGCCTCGTACTTGCCCATATAAAAAACCCCTACCATCCCCCAAAAAGGGATTATACTGTCCAAACTGATAGCCATGGTATCGCAAAGCAAGGGGAGGCCATAAACCTTTAAACTGCCCAAACGCCTCCACCCAGTGAGCATCTGTTACCGCATCCGCATCAATCCCTATTTTTTCCAGTAATGATTTATTAGCAAATCTGAGTATATGTTCAGGAAACTTTGCAGGAATGACAATATCATAATAATCTTCCCCCAAGTTTTCCATGGCTGGTTCATATTCAAGGTTAAAAAAAGGATTAGTCATCGGTTAATTTAGAGTAATTCTGATTAACATCATTATACGAATCGATGGTCTTTGCAAAATTACCTCGGTAAATACAGTTATTCTGGCTCAATTCAAAAACAAGAAAATGGGTAAACGGACACCACAGACTGGATTACCAGATTGGGAAGATGCTCAAAATCTCGATGATATTGTAATTGATAAGCGGGAAGGTAAACGGGCTAATAAGGCGAAGGCGAAAAGGCGTAATCGTCGTTATGAAAATCGTTTGTTGAGGGGTACTATAGATGTCTTGGATTTGGATGAGGAAGGGTTAGTATAACGGTCATTTTTTAACCATATTATTACCCATGGGGGGGATTACGATCGCCCTTTACTTTGCAAGGGGTACCCCAAGCAATTTTAGCACTGGGAATGTTACCTAAAACGGTACTACGGGCGCCGATGATGGTATTAGCACCAATTTGCACTCCGGGAGCAATAAAACAATGACTAGCTACCCAAACCCCGTTACCAATGATGATGGGGGATGTTACTAAGTCAAAGTGGGGTTGGTTATAATCATGGCTTCCTGTGCAAAGATAGCTATGCTGAGAAATGACCGTGTGAGAGCCGATAATAATATTATCTAAACTATAAAAGTAAGTGCGATCGCCTATCCAACTATAATCACCAATAGTAACCTTCCAAGGATATAAAAACCTAGCACTAGAGCGAATTACAACCCCTTTACCAATTTTTGCCCCAAAAAGTTTTAATAATGTTCGTCTTACTCCGTTGAAAGGGTGGGGGGTGAGGGAAAAAACAATGGCTTCTACTATCCACCATAAAAAAATAAACCATTGAGGCTTACCTCGATCAAAATGACCTTGAGTATATTTACTAAGATTAAACCAAGGTTCAGCATCTAGGATAGGAGTTTGATGTTCTCTGGGGGTAATAGATTCGTGATTAGTCATGGATAAAAGATTATTCTTTGACCCTATATTACTAAAATTAGCGGTCATATAGATAGTTTAGGGTATTAGGGGCGATCGATAATACTTAATACATCATTCGGGGACAATTTATTTTTAAACCAAACAATTTTATTAGGTAATTCTCGAAAATTTACCCCAGCCTTAGCCAGATTTAAACGCTCAGAAATAGCCAATATTAAATTATCTCGCTCTACCTTTTGGGTTTGATAAAACTTTTTTTGTAAATATTGAGGACTCCAATAACCCACTATTTCCAAGAGAAAATCCCTACCATCGGGATGGACAATGCGAAAATCGGGAATCATCACACTCCCCGGCACGGGTAATAAATCTACTTCCCTTTCTAGTCGCCATGGGGTATCTAGCTTTTCCCACCGTCGGGCAAAGGATTCTTCTAACAAACTATCATAGGTGGTATTGATTCCATAATGACTTACCAAATCGCAACTATCATCAAGGTGAAAGCGTTTTTCTTTGATGCGGTTAGTATAATTATCTTTTATTCTTAGGGTGGCTTCTAAGCTCCATTTTCGCACATGAAGCAGGGCAGGAATCATCTTGGCTAGGGCTAAACCATAACGGGTATTGGCTTTAAAAAGGCTAGTAGGGCCATCCATGGTAATGGTAAACCCCGTGTCCGCATCCCCTTCCACATATACCATCAACTCAAATAATTTGAGGTAGCGAAATAGTTGTTTATATTCCCCCGGTTGGTTGCGGTGGGCGTGGATGGTAATTTCACTAGCACGGTAAAAAATCCCCTGCACTTGGGAAAGGTTGTAACGGTGGATGAGGGTTTCTGGTTGGGGGCTGTCAAATTGGGTAAGGATACGATTTTCTTGTAAGTCGGCGTACAATCCTTGTTCTATTTCTTGGGGTAATACTTCCCTTTCTCCTTCTTTACTTAAGTTAAGGGCGATCGCACTTAAAGTCAACTCCTTATTATCAGGTATGGGCAGAGAATTAGCACTATGGGAAAAAACCATGTCCCGTAACTTAGAAGGCACCAAAGGACTGACAATTTCAAAGGTGCTAAAGTGATTTTTAAGAAGATGAGCCAAACCCCTTTTAAGACGGTAATCTGGACTATCACCCTCTAATTCTTTTAGTTTATTATCCAAATACCCTTGAGTTTTGCCCACACAGGTTTGAAAACAATCTATTTGCTCACAAGCCAAAAAAAGATTAGATTTACTAAGGGATAATTTCTTGGGAATAATCGTTTCACCATCAAAACGATACATTAACAAGTCTGTTTTAAGCATTTTTTGTTAAAAATCCTCCATAGAAGTTATTAATTCATTCATGGTAAACCATACAGGATAAAAATAAAATGACCATTTTTCAGCTAACTTTAGTTTATCTTTTAAGAAAAAAATCTTAATAATTAATCACAAAAACAATTTTTAAATATATTTACAAAAGCCTACTTATTTTCTTAACAATCTCTACAAAGCACATAGAAAATAGCTCTTACATTTTTACTATAATCCTATGTACAATATCGTACACAAACTTTCTAAAAAGGTAATTAATATAGAATTGAAACGAATTATTTTTTTTGTAAAATACCAAATTAAATGTTTTAACTATTTGGATTAAAAATAGCTCTTACTAGCTCATTTAATAAAAAAACTAAAAAATAATAAATTTTACTTAATAACCTTTAAAAAATAAAAACATAAAACCATGAGTTTAAAAAATAAAGCTAAAGCAACAGCTAAGAATATTGAAGGTAAAATTCAGGAAACCTATGGAGATGTGATTGGATCTCCTAAAAATCAGGCAGAAGGACAAGCCAAACAAGTAGAAGCAAGGGTAAAACAAACAGTGGAGGAAGCTAAAGACGAAGCAAAAAAAATCATCGATTAATTTTCATAAAAAAAGAAATGAAAAATATTTTAAGGTGAATAATGGAGAAATAAATAGTAAATATTGTTTCCCTCTACATACTTTGAAATAGATTAATAAAAAAACTAATAACAAAAAAAAATCTAGTATTGAATATTAAAGAAATAACTTTTCTGGAGAATATAATGATTTTATTAAAACAAATGTTTAAATCTTTGCTAACAATTAGTTTAGTTTTATTTATTTCCCTAACAACGGTATTAGGTTTTATGGGCGGAGATAGCATAGCATCAACATTGCAAATGTCACCCTTAAATAACCAAATAGCTTGGGGGAATGAAAATACAGAAGCGGATCAAAAAAATCAGGAAGGTAAAACTGAGATTGAAATGGAAGAATCTCAAAAGTTAGAGAAACAAAGTCAATATGGTGTCAGTAACGCTATTCAAAATCCTGATTACAAACCCCAAGGGGAAATGGGGCAAGTCGGAAAAGAATCTCGTCAAGGTACTAAAGATATAAAAGCGGAAGCTAATGATGCAATGGGTTCAAATAATTAGGGCTTGATACAAAACTGGTGAGGGGTAATGCACAATTATCAGGCTTTATTACCTCACACTAGCATCTATTATTTTTTCCTTTTTATAGTGTTGTTTTTGCCTACTTTTTGTTTTTTTAAGTATGCGAAAAATCTCAATCATCATACTTTATAAACCTATGTTGAAACCAATTCAAAAATTTTTCCAAAAATTACAGGAACTTTTTTTCGCCATCCTAGTAAAATGTTTATTTTTAGTTAGCTTCGTTTTGTTGTTTATTTCTTGCCAGGGTGCGATCGCCCTTGCTTCCCCCATTATTCCCCATCCAGAAGAATTAGTGCGTGTGGTTCAGGAAATTGAAGCCTTAGATACCATGCGTACTGGACTAGCTTCAACCTTAGAAGGAGATACTCAAAAACCGACAAAGCAGACAATGAAAGAAGTTTGTCGCCCTGTGGGCATGAAAGCCATGAAATTGAGCAAAGACAATGGTTGGCAGGTAAAACAAATTACTAATAAATATCGTAACCCTGACCATGCCCCCAATAGTTTACATGATAAAATTGCCCTAGCAAAATTTGAACAAAATTCTGATTTAATAGGTACTTGGAGCCGTGAAACCATCAATCAAAAGTTAGGAACACGCTACTATCGTCGTATGGATGTGGAGGCAAGTTGTTTAGTGTGTCATGGTTTGAAAGATAGCCGTCCTCAATTTATCCAAGATGGCTACCCCGAAGATTTAGCCTATGGCTTTGAAGTTGGCGACTTACGAGGAATGTATGCGGTTTTTATTCCAGATGATTTAAAAAAAGAAATTCAAAATTCAATTAGTCCATAATTTCAATTTTTTATTTATGAAGTTCAAAAAGTCAATTCAAATTCTACTACTCGGACTTATTTTGTTCTGGGGTGTTTTTTTTGGTTTTGAATCACACCTGATGGCATCAGAGATTTCTACCCCATTTGGTTCGACCATAGAAACGGAGCTTTTGTCCACTTTCGAAGGTTATTCCACCGTAGATGTAGCCGTAGATCGTTATCTGATGTCCATACCATCAGGATATTTTACTATTGCCAATGTTGAAGAGTTAAAAAATTTGATGGCTAATAGTGAACCTTTATTAGTGGATGTGCGAGAACCTTCTGAGTATCGTTCAGGTCATATTCCCAGTGCTATCAATATTCCCCTGCGTACATTATCTCGAAATTTGAATAAAATTCCTAGCGATCGCCCTGTGGTGCTTTACTGTTCAACGGGTTATCGTTCTTCCATGGGGGTAATGACCTTACACTTACTCAATTATGATAATGTGAAGGGTTTTCCTCCTAGCTTATCAGGCTGGAAGGGAGCAGGAGGTGCGATCGCCCTAAAATAGTATTTGATAGGGTAAAATTTTTACTCTGGAGTTACCAAAAAAAATAAAATTAATGAGGATTTTATGCTAAATTCTATATCCGTTAAAGGCTTTAAAATTAATCTGATTCAAGGAGTGACAATACTTTGTTTGTGGATTTTACTGATTATCGGGTGTCCTTTCCCCGCCTTTGCTACCGTGACGCAAATTGAAGAATATCCTGGACAAATGCTTTATCAATCTAGGCAAAATCTACAAGATCAAATGGGAAACTATTGGCGGGCGATCGCCTTTAAACGTATTCATCCTGAAGGTAGTGCCAGTATATCCTTAAGACTAATTGGCTTTCCTGGGGGCGTAAGTTTAGACCACACCCAACCCCTAATCCTAATAACAGATTTTGGACAAACTTTTAGTGCTAAAGATATTTCTGATGATATTTCCCAGAATACATCAAGCCTCGGGAATGTTGGGGAATATGATTTTAATTCTGTTTTACCACAGTTGCAGGAAAGTGTTCCCTTAACATTGTCATTATCAACCATCGACGGAGAATCCATAAGTTTATCTGTTCCCTCTTTTATCATTGAAGAATGGAAAAGTCTCACTGACGGCGATTTTTACAGAGGGTAATGGCTAATTTAATGGCAGATTTCATGCTTTCGGGGTTAGCAATACCTTTTCCTGCAATGTCAAATGCTGTACCATGGTCGGGGGATGTACGAATAAAGGGTAAGCCGATGGTAGTATTAATAGCTTGATCAAATGCCATGGCTTTAACGGGGATTAATCCTTGATCATGATACAGGGCTAAAAAAGCATCCGCCACATTAATATCAGGGTTGTCGTACCATGCTTGAGATGGTTTTACCCACATGGTATCGGGGGGTAATAAGCCGATTAGTTGGGCTGGGGCATATTTTTTTTGAGCATCATTAAACCAATCTTGTAACCACTCTTTTTCTTCCGTGCCTAGTTTCCCATTCTCTCCACTATGGGGATTTAGCCCGGCGATCGCAATTATGGGTGCATCTAAGTTAAAATCTTTTTTAAGGGTATCTAGTAATAACTCTAATTTGAGGGTCATTAACTCAGGATTAAGGGTGCTAGAAACCTGATTAAGGGGAATATGGGTAGTAGCTAGAAGGGTTTTCAAAATCCAACCCGTGCGGGGAGACTGCCCCACAAACATCATGCCAAATTTATCGGTATGGGATTTTAGTGCCAAAACCTCCGTTTGCCCGGGATAATCATAACCTGCTTTTTGCCATAAATATTTAGCGATGGGGGCTGTTACGATACCTTCAAATTTGCCCTCTAAGGTAAGTTCAATTGCTTTTTCAAGGTACAAAAAACTAGCTTCCCCTGTTTGCTCGTTTCCTTTTCCCCAACAAGGCTTGAGGGCATAGGATGTATCAATAACATTAAATTGATTTGGATGTGCTAAGTTAGTTATGTGGTGCAAGTGATGGTAAGTATGTTCTAGCCAAGGGCGATCGCCTATAATTGTGATATTCGCATCATGGGTAATAGAAGAATCAGCCAAGGCTTTGAGGATTACTTCCGAACCAATTCCCGCCCCGTCTCCCATGGTTAAAACTAAATTAACTTTATCGTTATCAATATTCAAAATATTAAAGGGTATAAAAAAACTCAAAAATCCCGTCTATATACAATTTTTGCGGTTTAACCATCCATTGTCAATCAAAAAAATCAGGTATTATCGGTTTACTATTCAGAGTTTATGATTCAAGTGTTAGCAGTTATCTCCGCCGCCGCCTCTGGGGGCTTTCGTGTGGGTTTACCCCTCCTGATTATTGGTTTAGCTAATTTAGACAAACTTTGGTCAGAAATTCCCCTCCTAAATCGTATTCAACCAGAAGTATTACTTGCCATTTTAGTCTCCATCACCATTTTTGAAATCCTCGGTACAAAAAAAATGATTGGCTTGAGGGTAATTCAAATCATTCAATTAATTCTTAGCCCTGTGGTGGGGGCAATTTTAGCGGTGGGGGCGGCTAATTGGACAAATTTAGAATATGTACCCCTATGGATAATTGCTACGATTGGGGGTTTATTTGCTCTGGTGTTGCGATTTGTATTGGTGGGCTTATTTTTTCGGTGGGGGAAAATGCCCATTATCCTGACGGTATCAGAGGATTTACTGGCGATGATATTAGCTTTATTTGCCCTTACTTCTCCTGAAAATGGCGGATTAATTGCGATGCTACTGTTGCTCCTTGCTTTGCGTATCTCTTCCGAGTGGAGACAGTGGCAAAACCAGAGAAAATTTCCCTCAGAAGACCTTACAGTAAACCCCGATAGCGAATAAATAACAGGATTACCGCCCAAGAGCCAAGGCACACCTTGATCGCTACTAAAATATTTAAAATGGGAATTATTCCACCACTAGAGAGGGTTCCCATTTGCCCATAGGGTAATTCTCCTCCCATCAGGGTAATGAGGGCAAGAATAATAAAAACTAGCACGGAAACCTTTTCGATGATGGCAATACGCCATTTATGATAAATTTCCTCTAACATTTCCCATGGTGATGTGATGGCTACAAGGGCGATCGCCGTTCCCCCTGCTACCCCCGCCGCAAATCCACCCCCCGGGCTAAGATGTCCCCTAAGAGCTAATTCTATGGCCACCAGGGTGGCAATGGTTGCCCCTAAACGGGCTAATACCACGGAGGGTTGATCAGTGAATTGATAGACCACTTGGGTGGGGGTTTCATTGGAAAGTAAAAAAGTAGCCCCTAAAATGGCGATGGTGAATACTACCACTTCAAAAACTGTGTCATATAATCGGTTTCGGAAAATTACCCCGGAGACGGAGTTGGTTACCCCAGAGTCTTGGATAATGGTTTCCATGATGCTTAATTCTCCTATTTCGGCAACGGCCGTGGAGGTAAATAGCATTTTCAAAAATAGGGCAAATCCTGCTAATAGATACAGTATTTTCATAAGGGGTTTTAATGGGGGGTGAAATGATGGCAAAAACTTAGTCTTAAAAATATTACCATCATTGCTTCTTTTCTATCTAAAAAACAAATTCTATTGAAAATCGGCTATGCTATAGTTTTATTTTACAGGGAAGAGTGATTTTTTAGTAAGTCACCTACATTAGTTATATTTATAACGAAATTACTAAATATTTATCTTGAAATTTTGCTCCTT
This sequence comes from Cyanobacterium sp., assembly GCF_054166785.1. Classification (NCBI taxonomy): domain Bacteria; kingdom Bacillati; phylum Cyanobacteriota; class Cyanophyceae; order Chroococcales; family Geminocystaceae; genus Cyanobacterium; species Cyanobacterium sp. The sequence continues at coordinate 56,036 of NZ_JBSZCP010000035.1, read as the reverse complement.
TCACGGATTGTCCTTTTAAGGGGGGTGGTAAAAAGATGTTTCGGCGTTGATCCCCTGCTTCGATGGTAATTTCAGGGCCTGATTGGCTTAATTTAACTTGCTTTTTGGCAAATCCTGGTAAAAATACTTTTACTTCTCTCTTACTAGAGTCTATTTCTAAGGGTTTAGGTGCTTTGGTGGCACTGGCTTGGAAGTCGGGCAGGAGGGGAATAATATTATCCCAATTTTGAGAAGATATGGAGGGAATGGGATTGATGGTCAGAGGGCTAAATTTTGCGGTAATTTCGGGGGTGTTGGTGCTTTGGTTTAGTAATACTCCTCCCACGGTTAACCCTATTTGTTGCGCTCCTCCCCATGAATAGAGGGCAGAGGCGATCGCACTGGGCTGGTCATTGGTAACTAAAAAGGCAGCTACCCGAGAGGGGTTATGGATAGCTTTTTTACCGTTGTCTAATAGTTCATTGGCTTCGTTGGTGGGTTGGGAGGCAAAGTTATCGGCACTCCAAGAAACGTTTAACACCGCACTGCTAACGGGTTGAATGAAGGGGGAAAGTCCTTTAACTATATCGGAATTTTCTAAAATATCGCGCATACGGCGAATGTACCAACTAAGGGTGTCGGGAATGCCAAACATTCTTAGGCAGCTAAGGGCATTTTTACTATCGAAAATGATTACATCGTATTTTTCATCTTGTTCCCGAAGATAATTTAAGGTTAACGCTTCATCCATGCCCGGTAAAAGACTTAGTTCTGAGCCATAAATATTTTTGAGTATGGGCGATCGTAAATATTTTTTTTCTAATTCTTCAACCTTCGTCCAACTATCCTCTAATAATTTACTACTGTGAAGACGAATAGCATTGAGATTGGGGGCAATTTCAGTAACTTCTTTTTCCACATCTTTTCCCAATAGCACGGAAAAACAAGGGCTAGAATCCTGTACCGCCAATAATACTTTTTTTCCCTGTTGTGCGTATGAATGGGCTGTTGCGATCGCCATTGTGGTTGAACCAACGCCACCTTTTCCCAAAAAAGTTAAAATAAAAGCCATCTTCAGTGTAGTAAATAATTTATAAATCTAATGTAGGACGTTCCACGAACGCCCCTTGCTTAATTCATTATTGAACTAAGACAACCTCATCCTCAAAAAACCAACCCGTAGTAGAATCAGCAAACTCTACAAATACTCCGATACCACTACCATCGGTCATTTTAAAAGATTTAATAGTTGCGGCTTGTCCTTGTTTTACCTTTTCCACAATCTCAGGGGATACTTTTTCTCTTAAGCGACGGATTTTTACTTTTTGTCCAACTTCCATAAAAATTTTTATACCGTAGTTTTAAATAACAACTCTTAATTTTATCGGAATTTGGTAATTTTTAGCCCCTAGTTTTGGGAATGCTGCTTTATTAATAAATAGTGATAATAGTTTCGTTTTTCTTTTCTCTGATGACACTCCCTAGGAGGAAGTGACAAAGTGGAAGAATTAGCGGCAACGGAAGGCAAAATTTGAGGGTTATTTCTTCCTAATTAACTACCTTCCCCATTATCCTTAGTGCAAGTGAGCTTCGATAAACCAAAGACGCATATCAATGGTACGAGAAATTTCGGTGTATAAATCAGCAGTATCTGCATCACCCAATCCATCAGTGACGTCGATGGCTTTTCTTAAATGGGCTCCATAGGCGGCGTATCTATCGGCCAAGGCTTTTAAATGCTCTTCTCCCGTTACGGCGGTTAGGGGATATTCTTCTAACACGGAATTGGTGGCGGCTACTTTTGCTGTACCAAGGGCGACGGCGGCTAATGCTGTTACTCTTTCGGCGACCATATCCACATAACCTTCTAATTCCCCTGCCATTTCATCAAAGAAGTTATGGAGTTGATAAAAGTCTTTTCCTTTCACGTTCCAATGGGCTTGTTTGGTGTGGGTTTTGAGATCTAAGGTTGTGGCTAGGGTTTGATTTAATAAAGTTGCTACTTTCTCACGAACTTCTTCACTTAAGTCTAAACGTGTACTATATAGATGGGTTCCCATATATTAGTTATTCTCCTAATAAAATTATTGCTTTTTCTTACGCTGTTTTACTTCTACGATATGCTTTACCGTGGAAGGGTTTAAAACTCGATTTGTTTATTTTTGTAGCTTACGATTAGCTACTCACCTTCTTCACCTTAACAAACATTTACATTAAACCGCAAAATCTATAGGTTTCTTTTAGTTTTGAACCATTGTTGTAATAGGGTTTTACATTCTTTTTCTTTGATTCCTGCCACCACTTCTAGGGAATGATTGGAGCAATAACTGTCTGGCAAGTTCATCACTGTGCGTACGGTGCCTGTTTTGTGGTCATCTACTCCATAGACAAGGGTAGATATACGACTATGGATTATGGCTCCTGTACACATGGGGCATGGTTCAAGGGTCACATAAAGGGTACATTTATCTAGTCGCCAGTTTTTTTTTATTTGGGATGCTTGACGGATGGCGAGAATTTCGGCATGGGCTGTGGCATCTTGATCTCTTTCTTTACGGTTATGGGCGATCGCAATTAGTTGATTATTTTCATCTACTATCACTGCCCCTACGGGTATTTCCCCTTGTTTTCCTGCTTCTTGGGCTTGTTGATAGGCTTCATTCATCCACCTAAGATGATTTTGATATATGGAATTAGTCATGGGTGATTTTATTGCGGTTTGAGAGGGGTAAATGACCAACCACGGGAAGAAATAGGTCCGGTAGGAGACATGGCGCCATATTCCGACCAACGCCCCTGCAAAAGTACACCACGCCGTAATAAATTTGCCCCTTGGTTAACCTCTGCCATCGCCACTGTTCGATTACCAATCGCTTGAAGACAAGAACGCCTAGTCATCATTACAGAGCCATCTCCACCCAAAAAACGTCTTGGACTAAGTCTAATGTGGGTGGGGGACACTTCCATTATTTTCACCTCAAACTTACATTCGAGCCAATGGGAGGCGTGGCTATGGGGGTTAGAAAGTAGTAACACTGAAAAAAAAGTAACCAGTGCGATCGTGGATTTAACTATTATTTTCATTACTTAGGGTATCCGCAGATGGGATAATACTACCATTTTTTATCCTTGAAAAACAGTTTTTAGCAAAAATATAAAACACAAAACCAATTGTCATGAAATCTTGACAAACACGATCCCCAAACCCTTAATATTTGGTCATGAAAAGAAAACTGATCTTCAAAGCCATTGACAAATAAAGGATTTATTGTGTTATATAGGACTAAATAAGTGATCCCCGATCTTGTTAAGAGAAAGAAAAATCACTAAATATATCGCTTAAAAAAGGTTCTAATATGACCAAAAACATATTAAATTACCAAACCCACGGAGATTTGATCTCATGTCAAAATCACGACCACCTATTGAGGAAATGACCTTAAGGCAACTGCGCAAAGTGGCGAGTGAGCTTAATATTCCTCGCTATAGTCGCATGAGGAAAGCACAATTATTAAATGCAATCCTCGTTAAACAAAAAGAACCTACACCCACCAAAGCAATAAATTCTGTTAATACCAATAATAATTTATCAAAATTAGATTCAACTAATAATCGGAGAGAATCAAATATGGAAGTATCAAAATTTGATGTCGGACAGGGGCAAGAAGATCTCTCCATGGGAACTTTAGCCTCGGTTGATGAAGGACTTGGAGAGCTTCCCGGGGGTTATGGAGACAGTAGAATTGTACTATTACCAAGAGATCCCCAGTGGGCTTATGCTTATTGGGATGTGCCCCATGAGCAAAAAGAAAGTTTTAGGATGCAAGGGGGACAACAGTTAGCCCTACGTTTATATGATGTCACTGATATAAACATCGAATATCAAAGCCCCCACAATATCCAAGAATATCTTTGTGATGAATTAGCAAGGGAGTGGTATTTACCTATTCCTGTGAGCGATCGCGATTACTTGATCGATATTGGTTATCGTTGCGCCGATGGACGGTGGTTAGTCTTAGCCCGTTCTACCCCTGTTCGTGTTCCCCCCGTGTATCCTAGCGACTGGGTAGAAGATGTGTTTATTACTGTTGACTGGCAAGAAGACTTACAGGGTAAAAAAGTTTATGAGTTAACCCCCCCTGCGAAAAAAGAAGCCATGGCGATCGCCCAGCAAAAACAAGCTCAAATGGCGCAGCAAAGTGGCAATCAAATCTATGACGAAATTTTTGGCATGGCACAGGGTGCAGAAGCTCAAAGAGTAGCAGGTTCTCTCTATGGCAGTATGCAACAAACCCCAAGCTCCATGATCCCTGAAAATACCCTTAGTTCCTACGTATTCCCTTCAGGGATCGGTATGTGGGCAGTACCCACCGCTTCTGGAGCTGGAATAATGGGCTATGCAGGAGGTTCAGGAGTTGGCATGATGGCCAGTGGTTCAGGGGCAGGATTACTCGCCAGTGGCTCAGGGGCAGGAATAGGCATCACAGCACAACCTCGCAAATTCTGGTTAGTAGCCGATGCCGAATTAATCGTTTACGGAGCCACCGAACCCGATGCCACCGTTACCATTGGCGGAAGACCGATCAAACTCAACCCCGATGGCACTTTCCGCTTCCAGATGTCCTTCCAAGACGGTTTAATTGACTATCCCATCGTTGCCGTGGCCGCCGACGGAGAGCAAACCCGTTCCATTCACATGGAATTTACCCGTGAAACCCCTTCCCGGAACACTAATACCAAGGAAGAAGCCACCCTTGAATGGTTTCCCCCCGTCAAAAAACAGTAAATCTTTAAATAATTAATGTTTTGCCCCCTTTTCCACAGAAGGGGGTTTTTTGTTTATTTATCCTATTTGTCAAGCCCCAACAAACAAGCCATCAAAGCCTTTTGGGCGTGCATTCTATTCTCCGCTTGATCCCAAATACGAGATTGAGAGCCTTCCATCACCTCATCGGTAATTTCTTTTTCTCGATAGGCAGGAAGACAATGCAACACAATGGCATCCTTATCAGCAGTACCAAGCAATTTTTTGTTAATTTGATAGGGCATAAAAATAGGAATTCTTTGCTCCGTTTCTTCCTCCTGCCCCATACTCGCCCATACATCGGTGTATAAAACATGGGCATTTTCCACCGCCCCTTGAATATCTTGGGTAATAACCACCTGCTCAGGTTTTTTTGCCAAGGCTTGGGCTTGTTTGACAACTTCAGGGGAAGGAAGATAACCCTCTGGACAAGCTAAACGCACATTCATCCCCATCAATACACCTCCTAACAAAAGGGAATGGGCCACATTATTACCATCTCCTAAATAAGTCATGGTTAATCCTTCTAATTGCCCAAAATTTTCTTGGATAGTTTGTAAATCGGCGAGAATTTGACAGGGGTGTTCTAAATCAGTGAGAGCATTAATAATAGGAATATCACAGTAATCAGCAAAGGTTTGGATGTCTTCTTGGGCAAAGGTACGAATGGCAAGTATATCTAAATAACGATTTAAAACTCTGGCGGTGTCTTGGATGGGTTCTCCTCTACCTACTTGGGTACGACTAGGGTTTAAGTCGATGACGTTTCCTCCTAGTTGATACATGGCAACACTGAAGGATACCCGGGTACGGGTAGAGGCTTTATAAAATAATAGCCCTAGGGTTTTATTACTGTTAAATTCTTTTTTACCGCTTTTTAGGTCAATGGCTAAGTCGAGAATAGTTTTGGTTTCTTCTGCGTTTAAATCGGTGATATTTAGTAAGTCTCTACCTGTCAAGTTGCTCATGAATTACGATTACTTTAATAGTGATTTTAATAATTCCCCATTTTAGCCAACAATTTTAATGGTGTTTCATTTCATTGCTAAAATAAACAACTTAATCATTAGATATAGTACATAGCCATGGCAAAATATATTTTATTCGGTAGCTACTGCGAAAATGCCTTAGAAAAAAGAACTCCCTATCGTCAAGCCCACCTAGATGGGTTGGCAAAACAGAAGCAAGGGGGGATTTTAATTACTTTGGGTCCAACAAAGGATAATACTAAGGTATTTGGTATTTATGAGGCGGAGAGTGAAGGGATTGTTAAAAATTTGATTGAATCGGATCCTTATTGGCAAAATGGTATTTGGACAGATTACGAGGTGAAGGAGTGGATACAGGCTTTTTAGCTAATTGGTAGTTTATTCTGTTGGGTTATATCCTCGAACCCAACCTACAATATTTTTAATGTGCTGAAAAAAATTGTCATAATTTGAACATGAATCAGAAAAAGAGAATTGGAATTTTGACCAGTGGCGGAGACTGTCCGGGGTTGAATGCCATAATTCGTGCGGTGGTAAAGTATGCAACCCGAAAAGATTGGGAAGTTTTTGGGATTCCTCGGGGTACGGATGGATTTGTGGATATTATGGAGGGGAGTTTAAAAATTGAGGATTTACAATTAAGGGATCATGGGTATGATATACCGGGGGTATTGCAGGGTTTAGATATTTTGCAATTTATGAGCGGTAGTGTTTTAGGCTCTATTAGTCGCAGTAATGTAAAGAATGAGAATGTGACTGAGTCTATTTTGCAGGGTTATCATCATTTAGGTTTAGATGCCCTCATTGCCATTGGGGGAGATGGTAGTTTAGATATTATTTATGATTTGGCGAAAAAGGGTAATTGGAATTTGGTGGTAATTCCTAAAACTATTGATAATGATGTGGCGTTTACAGAGCGCTCTGTGGGTTTTGATACGGCACGAAATACCGTTACCCAAGCTCTCTATGATTTAACTTTTACGGCGGCTAGCCATGAGCGTATTATGGTGGTGCAGGTGATGGGGCGTGATGCTGGGCATTTAGCTCTCCATTCAGGCATAGCGGGAGGGGCTGATTGTATTTTGATTCCTGAGTTGACCCCTCAGTTAACGGATAGTATTGTTGATGGTATGACTCAGTATATTGCTCAGTTAAGGTGCGATCGGCGCAAGTTTGCCTTGGTGGTTATTTCTGAGGGAGTAAGGGGATTAAAGGGGGAAAAAGATTCTTACATTGCGGAAACCCTTGCTCGTCTTTTGAAAGACGCTAGTAATCGTTTCTCTGATTCTGGGGATGAGCGTTATTCTGGTTTAGACCAAGTGGACACGAGGGCAACTATTTTAGGGCATTTACAGCGTTGTGGTGTGCCTAGCTCTTTCGATCGCATTTTAGCTACTCTTTTTGGTATTAAGGCATTACATTTAATTGAGGAGGAGAGATATAATCGCCTTATTATTTGGCAAAATGGCACCGTAGAAAGTAAATCTTTAGAGCAAATTATGCCCCTAATTAAATGGTGTCACCAAGAAAAAACCTGTCCTTCCCCGGTGGATCCTGAAGGTTTTATGGTGCGTACTGCCCTATCATTGGGAATATATCTAGGAGATTCTCATTTATCTTGTAATTTTGAGTGATGACAATTTTAGACTGTATTGGTAAATCATTGCACTGAAAAAACAATCTGAACTTTATTTCTCCCTGTGGTCAATTTGTGATGGATTACGGGGAGAAATGGATGAGAATTAATTTTTTTACCGAAAAATCAGCGAAAAGCCCCTGCCTTTAGGTATGGAGAGTGTCAGAATCTCATTATTTCTCGCCCCTGAGACATCACCAATAAATTAATTTGCAAAGGCCCGGAACTATAGGTAGTATTACTCGCAATGGCTCTCATTTCGTCAATATTTTGATCAGAGGCTTCCAATTGTTGAATAAAGTTAACCAAAGAGATTAGTTGTCCATCCCCCACCACAATTCTTCCTAATACTCCTTGTTGTCTTGCTCTAAATTGGGTTACTGAAAGAAGAAAGTCTAATTTTTCTTGGATACTATTATTAGATACATCTTCCGATTCTATGGCAGATCGTGCTATTAATTCATTTTTTTGATAGACTCTTTGATTAGGGGAAACATCGGTAAAAATTCTGACGGTTTCTTCTCCTTGAACATAGTTTCCTGCTGCTAAAATTTGGATCAAATATTCTCCATTTTCTGCCAGTTGATTGCGCATTTGTTCTACTTGGGTGGTGCTTATTTGCACAAATCTTCTATTTAATGATTCTTCTCCATAACCTAATATTCTCATGGCTCCTCGGTTGGCTTCATTTAATACCCCATCTATCAATTCTTCTAGGTTTGTGTTATCCTCAACTTTAACAAGGGTAATGGTTATCAGCTGTCCTCTGACTAGGGCAATGGGTCTTTCTCTTAAGTCTTGATAGGTGCGATAATATTGTTCTAATACTTGAATTTCTCGCTCAAAAAAGATACGATCTCTTTCTAGTCGAGATAATAATTCTTCTTTTTCTGTTAATGTTTGATCTCTCTGGGCGATCGCACTATCTAAACCACTAATTTGCTTATCCCTAAACTGAATTTCAGCCCGTAAATCTTGCTGTTGTTTTTGCAATTCTTGTAAAGTGGCTGACTGTAAGGACAAAACTTTTTCCTGCTCACTAATTTCATCTAATCTTAAACTAAGTTCTTGATCTTTTTCCCTAATTTGTCTTTGTAAAGTAATACTTTCTTGTTCAATATTATTTTTTTGCTCCAACAGAGTAGCCCTTTCCTTCTCGATGGCTTCAACCTCCGCCGCTAAACTAAGGGTTTGCTCATAAATTTCATCCAACAACTCCTGAGTCTGGGTTAATTCTCGCTCAGTATTCAATAAAGTATCCCTAGCCTCCTGTTGACGTTTTTGTGCTTCCGCCAAATCCCTAGCTACCCTATCTTTTTCCCCCGTTACTTCCGCCAACTCCTCTTCCACCTCCCGACGACGATTTAAAATTTCATCCAATTGAAAAACCCCCTGTCGCAAGGAGGCACTCAGGGCAAATAGTATCCCCAGAGTAGAAGCAGAAATAAGTACCCCCGTCCCAATTGATACTACAATGGCTGTTTGTTTAGGGCGTAGATTAAATAATCTTAACCGAGCTTTACCTACTTTTGTACCGATGCGATCGCCCAGGGCAGCAATCAACCCCCCCAATATTAACACCGCAAAAATTAGTACATAAGCACTGGTCATTATAATCCTCTATAATCAAAATCCAAAACCATTGAAACTTGTAAACCTTATTAATATTATACTTTAGGGCTTATGCACCAAAACACATTTAGAAATTAATAAGAATTATTTACCTAAAATCAAGGATGGGTAGAGCCATCAGGCATGATAGTTTCCTTCAAATTCGCCCCCCCAAGGGTACTATTCCTCAAGTCAGCCCCTCTCAAGTCAGCCCCTTCCAAATCCGCCTCCATTAAATTCGCCCCCTGTAAATTGGCATTGGTAAAAACTGCCCCCTGTAGATAGCCATAACTAAAATAAGAATTTTCAAGATTAGCCCCCGAAAGATTAGCCTTCCTCAAGGTAGCATGGGTAAAAAGAATTTGACCCTTTCCCCCCGTCTTTTTTCTCAAAGGAGACAAAGTAAATCTTTTGCCCCCCAAACCATGTAACACCGCCCCCGAAAAATTAGCTCCCCTCAAATTTGCCTTGGATAAATTAGCCTGATGAAGAAATAACCCCTCTAAAATAGAATTTTTTAAATTAGCTTTTCTCAAATCACTACGGCTAAAATTTGCCTCACTCAAATTACACCCTTCCAAATTACCCTGGGATAAATCCGCCCTAGTCAAATCCGCTTCCATCAAATTTAACCCCGTCAAGTCCGCTTCCGTTAAATTAGCCCTCGTAAAATTTACCCCAGTAACATTTGCTCCCGTCAAATTCGCCCCCGTCAGATTCGCCCCCGTCAAATTAGCATTGGAAAGGAAAGTATTAGACAAATTGGCATAACTTAAATCCGCATAGCTCAAATCTGCACTATTTAAATTGCTCCAACTCAAATCACCATAACTAAAATCCGTATGCTGTAAACTAGCCCCAATCAAACGAGAACTAATAATCCTCGTATTCACCAAGTCGCTATGGCTTAAATTTGCACCACTTAAATCCGTAGAGCTTAAATTACTCCAACTCAAATCACAGTGATTTAATTCAATTTGAGTCAAATTAACCTGAATTATTTCACTAGCAGAAAGACTCAGACGACTAAATTCTCTTTGCCCTTGAAAATATAACCTCAATAATTCATCAACATTCATAAGTAGTGTTAGAAAAAAAAATCGGTCAATTTAACCGACCAACAGAAGGAAAATTGATAGAGTTTTGATGTTATGATTTTAGCCTATTCATTCTCAATGATACCTGAGATAGCTATAAAAAAGCTAAACAAAAATACTAATTTGAATTGTGAAGGAAAGTTTATATTTTAGAGCAACCCCCATCATTCGGATCTAAGATCAAATTAGAGAAAAGTAAAAAACACTTATTTAAAAATCTCTAATCAATTTTATTTAGGTGCTACTTAATAAATCTCTTTTTATCTACTTGATCAAGGAGTACATTATGAATGATAATCAAAACCAACTAGCACAACTAGAAAATTTAATTGCTAGGGTAAAAAAAGCCCAAAAAGTTTATGCAACCTTTAGCCAAGAACAAGTAGATCGTATTTTTAAAAGAGCTGCTCTTGCTGCTAATGATGCTCGTATCCCTTTAGCAAAGATGGCTTGTGCCGAAACAGCCATGGGCATTATAGAAGATAAAGTAATTAAAAATCACTTCGCTTCAGAAATTATTTACAATAAATATCGTGATGAAAAAACCTGTGGAATTATTGAAAAAGATGATTTTTATGGCATCGAAAAAGTAGCCGAACCCATTGGGCTAATTGCAGGAATTATCCCCACCACTAACCCCACCTCCACCGCAATTTTTAAAACCCTTTTAGCCCTAAAAACTCGCAACGGAATTATTTTATCTCCCCATCCTCGAGCAAAAAAATGCACCGTAGAGGCTGCCAAAATTATCCTAGAAGCTGCGATCGCCGCAGGCGCACCCCCTGATATTATCGGTTGTATCCAAGAGCCAACCCTAGAAGTATCTCAGGCATTGATGCAACACCCCGAAATTAAGCTCATTCTTGCCACAGGAGGCCCAGGGATGGTAAAAGCCGCCTATTCTTCTGGACATCCTTCCCTGGGGGTGGGTGCTGGTAATACCCCTGCTTTTGTGGCGGGTAGTGCGGACATAAAAATGGCTGTTTCTTCCATTATGCTTAGTAAAACCTTTGATAATGGGATGATATGTGCTTCTGAGCAGTCGGTAATTGTGGAAAACGACATTTATGATGAGTTTAGACAAGAATTTGAGTTTAGGGGGGCTTATTTTACTACCCCAGAGGAAACGGAAAATTTACGGCAAGTTATTTTAAAGGATGGTCGCCTGAATGCAGAAATTGTGGGGCAGTCGGTGATTCAAATTGCGGAGTTAGCTAATATTGTTATTCCCCCAGAAAGTAAGGTATTGATTGCCGAGGTGGAGGACATTGGTATTAATGAGCCTTTATCCTATGAAAAGTTATCTCCCATCCTAGCCATGTATCGTGCGAGAGACTTGGAAGATGGTACGGCTAAGGCGGCGAAGTTGGTGGAATTTGGCGGTAGGGGACATACTTCGGTAATTTATATTGCCCAAGATGATCATGACCATATAGAATATTTTGAAGCGAGAATGGAAACCAGTAGGGTATTAGTTAATACTCCTGCCTCCATGGGTGCTATCGGGGATTTATATAACTTCCGTCTCGATCCTTCCCTTACCCTCGGTTGTGGTAGTTGGGGGGGTAACTCCATCAGTGGTAATGTGGGGGTGTCTCACCTCTTGAATGTGAAAACTATTACCGAGCGTCGAGAAAATATGCTCTGGTTTAGGGTACCGCCAAAGGTATATTTTAAATATGGTTGTTTGCCCGTGGCGCTGGGAGATTTGGCAGGAAAACATCGAGCTTTCATTGTAACTGATCGCCCCTTATACGATCTTGGTATTACTAGCAAAATAGAAAACGTATTGGAACAGTTGGGCATCAGATTTGATGTGTTTTCTGATGTAGAACCAGATCCGAGTTTAAGTACCGTTAACCGTGGTTTGGAGCGGATGAATAGCTTTAATCCTGATGTGATTATCGCCGTGGGGGGAGGTTCACCCATGGATGCGGCCAAGATAATGTGGTTGTTGTACGAACATCCAGATATTGAATTTGAAGGCATTGCCACCCGTTTTATGGACATTCGTAAACGGGTATATGATCTCCCTCCTTTGGGGGAAAAAGCCATCATGGTAGCCATTCCTACCACCTCTGGGACAGGTTCTGAGGTGACCCCCTTTGCCGTGGTAACAGACGATCGCACAGGGGCAAAATATCCTTTAGCAGACTATGCCCTAACTCCGAATATCGCCATCGTTGACCCAGAATTGGTTTTAAATATGCCTAAGAGTTTAACGGCTTTTGGGGGGATAGATGCCCTCACCCACGCCCTAGAAGCCTATGTTTCTGCCTATTCTACGGAGTTTACCAGTGGTTTGGCACTCAAAGCCATCGGTTTAATTTTTGACTATCTCCCCCGCTCCTATAATGAAGGGGCAAAGGACGTTAAGGCAAGGGAAAAAGTTCACTATGCCGCCACCATTGCGGGGATGGCTTTCGCTAACGCTTTCCTTGGTATCTGCCATTCTTTGGCTCACAAATTGGGTTCTCGCTTCCATATTGCCCATGGCTTGGCTAATGCGCTGATGATTTCCCATGTGATTCGTTACAACGCCACCGATGCCCCTTTTAAACAGGCGATTTTTTCTCAGTACAAATATCCTAACGCCAAATACCGTTATGCTCAAATTGCCGATTACCTTCATTTGGGGGGTGAAACGGACGAAGAAAAAGTTGAGTTACTTATTGAGGCGGTGGAAAACCTGAAACGGGCGGTAAATATTCCATCTTCGATTAAAGAGGTTTATTCAGGCACTGAAGAAGAATTTTTAGGGGCGATCGCCACTTTAGCAGAAGAAGCCTTCGATGATCAATGTACAGGGAGTAATCCTCGTTATCCCCTAATCAAAGACATGAAGGATTTATATATCACTGCTTACCATGGCCGTTAGTTTATTTCTCCCCACGGTAAAAATGAAAGTAGGGTGGGCATTGCTCACCCATAGTCAATTATTATGATGAAGAAAAAATCATCAAAACAAAATCAATTACAGTTCAATTGTTCATGGTTAACCGTCAATTAATCATGAAAAAAAGCAGACAAGTGTAATTGCAAAAAAAGAATTAAGTATGCTATTATCTTAGTTATTCGGTTTTAATAATTGTAAAAAAATTATTGAACGTAAGGGGGAAAGACTGGCGAAAATCCAGCACTGTCCCGCAACTGTAATTGGTAAAACTTACCATAAGTCAGAATGCCCACCGATTATTAACCATGTTATTAAATTTATCTGCGAGGCACAGATGATGGTACTAAAACAGCACGTTTTCTTGTTCTATAATCATAATCACTGGTTAGATTATCAGTAGTAAACTGAAAAAATATTAAAAATAAGATCATTCTTCGTCCCAAAAATATGACCCTCAGTACTTTTTAGGATAGAAGAACCTTCATAGTAATCATTGCTAATCTTAGTAAAATAGTCACAAACTTTGTCGTTAATGCTTAGTTATGCCAAATATTAAGTTAGTTTAGTAATTGTCCTTAGCCTTTTTGTCCCTTGGTAGAAAATTATAGGCGACTCAAGGCATATCGCTACCCCAAACCCCGATAGAGGATGACAATAAATTAACTTTGCACAGAATTTTTGACTATACCCCATTTTTAAGATAGTCAATGGATTGCACATTTGCCTATGACCCATAGGAATAAAAAGGTAGTGGAAAAATTACTATACTTTTCTCCTGCTTACAAATATTTCCTATCTTGGCGTAACTTCGTGGTGCAAAAAAATCAAACACTGCCGTATATCTTCATACGGTTAAATTCACCTATCCATTATTTCAATAATTAATCTCACCATCCATGACAAATACATCACATAAACTGACTACCGTAACCTTAGGATACCCTCGCATCGGCGAAAAAAGAGAAGTAAAAAGAGCCTTAGAATCCTACTGGGCAAAGAAAAGTAGTTCTGATGAACTTCTTAACACCATTGAAAACATCGAAAAATTAAACTGGCAGAAACAAATAGATGCAGGGCTTGATTTAATTGCCGTGGGCGATATGACCCTGTATGATCATGTATTAGATTGGACTGTTTATCTGGGTTTAATTCCCTCTCGTTTTCAATCTTTTACTGGTTTACAACAATATTTTGCCATGGCAAGGGGCGCTGATGGTATTCTGGCCCTAGAAATGACTAAATGGTTTGATACCAACTATCATTATCTTGTCCCTGAAATTGAAGCTAGTTGTCAACCCCAAGCTAATTTTGACGGCTTTTTGCGTCAGGTAAAACGAGGACAAAATATTTTAGGTAAACGTACTAACCCAATTATCCTTAGCCCTGTAACTTTGGTTGCCCTGAGTCGATATGAGGGAAGTTTACTAGAAAATGTGGAAAAATTATTACCTCTATATCAATCTTTGTTAGAGGATTTAAAGGGTTATGGCATTGAAGAAGTACAAATTCATGAGCCAATTTTAGTTACCAACGAAACTCCAGAGGTAAAACAAGCTACTATCAAAACCTATGACATTCTTAGTCAAGTAGGTTTACCTATCAATTTAGTTACCTACTTTGAGGATTTGGGTAATAACTACAATTGGGTTGTCAATTTACCTGTAAAAGCCATTAGTCTCGATTTTACGAGGGGTAATAACCTAGAGTTACTCAAACAGCATGGATTTCCTATCGATAAACGTTTAGGCGTAGGCATTGTGGATGCCCGTAATGTCTGGCAAGTAAATTATACAAAAGTGCAGAATGTCTTAAACTCCGTTAAAGAAGTAACCACAAATATTAGTATTCAACCTTCGGCTTCCTTGCAGTTTGTGCCTTTGGATGTGGAAAAAGAACTTAATTTACCCGCGCCCCTTAGAAATGTACTCAGTTTTGCTCAACAAAAATTAATTGAGTTAAAAATGCTTTCTGGGGAAGGAAATGAGCAGTTTTGGCAACAAAAGGCTGACCATTGGACATCGTTTAAATCTTTTGCCCCCCATAGTGCGGTGGTGCAAGAAAAAGTTAACGGTTTAACTACCCAAGATTTTGATCGCACCTTATCATATCAAGAAAGAATCAAGGAACAAATACAGTTACCTATTTTCCCCACTACTACCATTGGCTCTTTTCCTCAAACTAAAGAAGTGAGAAGGTTACGACTCAATTATAAGAAGGGAGAATTAAGTTTACAAGAATATCAAGAGGCTATTGACAAGGAAATAGCTGAGTGTATCAAGTTACAAGAGGATATTGGCTTGGATGTGTTGGTACATGGAGAATTTGAACGTACTGACATGGTAGAATTTTTTGGACAAAAGCTGTCTGGTTTTGCTTTCACTGAGTCGGGCTGGGTACAAAGTTATGGTAGTCGTTATGTACGTCCCCCCATTATTTTTGGAGATGTGGAAAGAAGTGAAGCCATGACGGTAAGAGAGTTTAAGGTGGCTCAATCCCTGACAGATAAACCCGTTAAAGGTATGTTAACCGGCCCTGTAACCATGTTAAATTGGTCTTTCCCCCGCTCAGATATTTCCCGTAAACATCAGGCTTTACAAATCGGTTTGGCACTGCAAAAAGAAGTGGCTGATTTACAAGAAGCTGGAGCGTTAATTATTCAAATGGACGAACCTGCTTTTCGAGAAGGATTACCCCTCAAAACTGCTCTCTGGGCTGATTATTTGACTTGGGCAGTGGATGCTTTTCGGTTAGCAACGGCGATCGCCCGTCCTGTAACACAAATACATACTCATATGTGTTATTCAGAGTTTGGAGACATTATCAAGGATATTGAAAGACTAGATGCCGATGTTATTTCCATCGAAAATAGCCGTAGTAATAATCGCACCCTTGAGGAAGTAACCACCGCAGGATATAAACACCAAATCGGGAATGGAGTCTATGATATTCATAGCCCCGTAGTACCTTCTACCGCACAAATGGTAAAACAGTTAGAAGAAGGAGTGAAAAACCTACCTTTACAACAGATTTGGGTAAATCCAGACTGTGGTTTAAAAACCCGTCACTGGGATGAAGTTATTCCCGCCCTGAGTAATATGGTAGAGGCGACTAAAATTATTCGTCAAAAAGCCGAGGAGTTAGCTTCTAAATAAAAGACATTAGGCAGTAGGGGCTTAATATATTAAGCCAAGTCCGATTTATAAACTATATACTTATTGTTTTGGCAATGGGCTTAAACCCATTGTTTGCTTTATTAGTACACTTTTATTTACGGATTTAATATTAAGTCCTTACAAGGGTTAGGTTTTAGCAATTTAAAGGAAAGTAGAGGGATGCTGTAAAATAATCATACCAGAGTGATATTTCCTCAAATACTATGACATCGAAAACAACCCCCGCCGTATCATCTATTATCGGTTTAGCCCGTGCAAGTTTACAACAATCCCTTTCTTGGTATGCCAGTAGTCGCCGTCACTGGAATTATCCCCCAGATGCTAAGTTGCAAGGGGCGGTAAAGGATGATTTGCGTAACCTCAAAGGGGCATTGGAAAAGTTAGAGCAACAGGTAATTAAGGTATCAGCTTTTGGGTTGGTTAGTCGTGGTAAATCCACCGTGATTAATGCTCTTTTGGGGGAAGATGTTTTGGCTACGGGGGCGATAAATGGGGTGACAAAATGGCCCAAGTCCATTCGTTGGCAACCTCCCACGGGCAAGGTAGAAATTGAGTTTATTGATACCCCAGGATTAGATGAGATTGATGGGGAAAGTAGGGCGCAAATGGCGAGGGAAGTTAGTCGTCAGTCTGATTTAATTTTATTTGTGGTGGCAGGGGATATTACGAGGACAGAATATTTGGCTTTGTTGGAGTTACGCCGTTTTCAAAAGCCTTTGTTGTTGGTGTTTAATAAGGTGGATTTGTATCCTGAGGCGGATATTAAGAGTATTTATGACCAGTTACAGCAGTTGAGTAATGAGACAAATCAGCCTTTGTTTACCCCTGATGAGGTGGTGATGGTGGCGGCACAGCCACAACCCATTAAGGTAAGGGTGGAGTTGCCTGATGGTACTTTAAGGGAGGAGTGGGAGCATTTGCCGTCTCAGGTGGATAGTTTGAAGGAAAAAATTTTGCTCATTCTCAATCGGGAGGGTAAGGCGTTACTGGCTTTAAATGCCCTCTATCAGGCTAGGGGTGCCCAAGAAAATATCGCCCATAAAACTGTGGCTTTACGAGAGAAGGAGGCGGAAAAGATTATCTGGCAATATGCAAAATATAAGGCTTTGATAGTGGCGGTTAACCCCATTGCCCTAGTGGATTTGATGGTAGGGGCGATCGCCGATTTGACTATGATTAGAGCTTTGGCAAGGTTATATGGTTTACCTATTACCAGCTATGAGGCGGGGAAGTTGTGGCAAACCATTGTTAAAAGTTTACTTAGTTTGATGGTGGCAGAAGTTGTCACGATGGTGATGTTGGGTTTTGCGAAAACGGGTACGGCTATTAATAGTTTGTGGGAAAATCCTGCTAATTTTACGGCTTTTGCAGGGGCGGGGTTAGCCCAAGGAAGTATTGCTGGATATGGCTCTTATGTAGTAGGTAAAGCAGCACAGGTGTATTTAGAAAATGGTTGCACTTGGGGAAGTTTTGGCACTTCTTCGGTAATTAAGGAAATTATGGCTCAAGTACCGGCAGATTCAATTATTGCTCGATTAAGGAGCGATTTGTCATAAAAAACACCCCTAAATAATTTTAGAGATGTTTTATGGATGTTTATTCAAAATTAGTTAAACTTCTGAACCTATTTTTGAATTTTGGGAGGCTCACGGAAGGCAACAGCAAAGAATAGAACTGAAATCATCATTGCTAATACAAGAATATATGCAACACTTTCCATAATTTTTTTTCCTCAATTGATTATAAGATTTACTTAAAATGAAATCAGGATAGTATTCAATAAATAAAACCCTGACTTCATCTTAACAATTAGGCAGACTCACTGCGGGTACGGGTAGATTTGTCTCCCACTTTTTGGAATAAGCCCCATTCTACCTGTTCTGGATCTAAGTCTGGGTCAACCCCAGCGAATACATCACGGAATAAGGTACGAGCTCCATGCCAAATGTGACCGAAGAAGAACAACAAGGCGAAACAAGCATGACCAAAAGCAAACCAACCACGGGTGCTAGTACGGAATACACCATCGGAGTTGAGGGTTTCAATGTCAAACTCAAAGGGTTCACCTAATTGAGCTTTACGGGCATAACGTTTTACGTCTAGGGGATCTGAGAAACTTTGACCATCTAAGTTACCACCCAAGAAGGAAACGGTAACGCCAGTTTGTTCTACACTAAGGGCTGATTCAGCACGACGGTAAGGAATGTCTGCACGAACTACGCCATCAGAGTCACTTAACACGACGGGGAAGGTTTCAAAGAAGTTGGGAAGACGACGAACGGTTAATTCTCTGCCTTCTTTGTCAAAAAATACGGGGTGTCCAGACCAACCCTGGGCAATACCATCACCTTTATTCATAGGACCAGTACGGAATAAACCACCTTTTGCGGGGCTGTTTCCTACATAGTCGTAGAAGGCTAGTTTTTCGGGGATAGATTCCCAAGCCTGTGCAGGGGTTGAACCCTGGGCGATCGCACTTTGGACACGACGTTGAATTTCTTGTTGGTAATAGCCTTGATCCCACTGATAACGGGTAGGACCAAACAATTCTACGGGGGTAGTGGCACTACCATACCACATAGTTCCAGCTACGATGAAAGCAGCGAAGAATACGGCGGCAATACTACTAGAAAGTACGGTTTCAATGTTACCCATACGAAGAGCTTTATAAAGTCTTTCGGGGGGGCGTACACTGAGGTGGAACAATCCAGCAATGATACCTACAACCCCTGCGGCGATATGGTGAGCAACTACACCACCAGGGTTAAAGGGGTTAAACCCAGCAGGTCCCCATTCAGGGGCGACAGGTTGCACATGACCAGTCAGGCCATAGGCATCGGATACCCACATTCCTGGACCCCATAAACCAGTTAGGTGGAATGCACCAAAACCGAAGCATAGGATTCCAGATAGGAATAAGTGAATACCAAACATTTTGGGTAAATCCAATGCAGGTTCACCCGTACGAGAATCGGTAAATAGTTCTAAATCCCAATATACCCAGTGCCATACGGCTGCTAGGAATAATAAACCAGAGAGGACGATATGGGCGATCGCAACTCCTTCAAAAGACCAAAATCCGGGGTTAACACCAGTTTCTCCAGTGACACTCCAGCCACCCCAAGAACCTGTTACACCTAAACGAGCCATGAAAGGTAGTACAAACATACCTTGTCTCCACATGGGGTTTAAAACAGCATCGCTAGGATCAAAAACTGCTAACTCATAAAGAGCCATAGATCCAGCCCAACCTGCTACTAATGCGGTGTGCATTAAGTGAACAGAGATTAGGCGACCTGGATCGTTAATTACTACTGTGTGTACTCGATACCAAGGTAGTCCCATTGACTACGCGCCTCCTATTGTGTTAATCGTTTTTTTGCTTGGATATTATTAGTTTACTATATCCTTTATATGTTTTTAGGGTCTCCAATCGTTATTTTCAACAATCTTCTACCCTTATATACTTGATTTTATTTTTAGTTATTTTCTGACAATAACTATTATTAAAAAAAATTATACCATAGGGGGTTATCAATTTTATGGCGTTGCTGATTTTAGATATAATTTGTCTGCTATGTGGGCAATGGTGATAATATCTCAAATACTGATTTATCTGAACAATTCCGTCACACCATGATTAAATAATATCCTTTCCCTCTTGCTCCATATCATTTTCTCACTTGAGCAAGAATTAGACCAAACCATTTTTTCTCATCCGTCCAACACTCAACAGTATTTAAACCATGGGATTTTAAAAACCCTTCCATGGTGTCTAGGTCAAATTTACGAGAAATTTCCGTGAGGATAAAGTCATTATCGGTGAAATCTACTGTCAAATCAAGACTTTCAAGAGATACCTGATGTTTTTGATGACAATGTAAATACATCTCAATTTGATTTAACTCTTGGTTATAAATCGCCTGATGAGTCCATAGGTTAGGGTCAAAATTGCCTTCAAATCGATGGTTAAGGTGGGATAGTATATTTAAGTTAAACTCTGCTGTAACACCCAAAGAGTCGTTGTAAGCCTTTTCTAAAATGGCGACGGGTTTTTGTAAGTCCACCCCCAACAGAAAGTAATCTCCCTCCTCTAGTACCTCTGCTATCTCCGTAAAGAGGCGATCGCACTCTACCATAGTAAAGTTACCGAGGGTACTGCCCAAAAAAACCACCATTCTTGAAGATAATTCCTTGGGCGGTAAATGCAATAAAGCCTGTTCATAGGTACCCACCAAACCCAAAATGGACAGGAGGGGGTATTCTTTTTCTAGCTGTAAAGAGCTATGCTTGAGCATTTCTCCGCTCACATCAATGGGAATATAACGCCAAGGTTTGCCCATATTTTCATAGGAAGATAATAGTAATCTGGTTTTGGTTGAACTACCACTACCCAACTCTACCAATTCACTAATACCCGTTAAACAAGCTATTTCTGGGGAAGCGGTTTTTAAAATTTGTGTTTCGGTGCGGGTAGGATAATATTCTGGCAAATCACATATTTTCTCGAATAATAGTGAGCCAGTGCGATCGTAAAAATACTTCGGAGGTAATACCTTCGGATTACTGCCTAAACCGTTAATAACATCTTCGCCATTGTCTTGAATCGGGGAGATATTCGGTAAATACTTGATCTCTACTTTTTCCCTTTGATTAGCAAATAACATGAACAAAAAAACTTTTAAATAATGGCTATGGCAATTTTAGCCCAAACAGTTCCCTTAAGATATTGAAGCCTAGCAAAAATCATTAGCAGCCAATTATTAGACAATAAAAGGCTTCTCTTGCCAATCAACAATCCATCCCTGTTCATTAAGATATTTTAATAACTTAGTGGTAGTCGGTAAATCTTTACAAAACCAATAATGACTTCTACCATCAAAACCCGTATAAGTAATCTGATAATTATAAGCATGACCCAAAGTTTTTAACAGCCCAGGATACTTATATAACTCTCTTTTAATCTCCTTGTCAGAATAAGTAATAATATCGTTTTTCTGAAAATGATATGGTATTTTAACTAATCTTTTAGGTTTCTCCTTAATAACAGGAGGAGGATTTGGACTACTTTTCTTGGGAAATTTTGGACGAAAAGAAAACATTTTATTAATTATTCTTTCACTAACGAGGCAAGAGGAAAAAGTATAAACCTTTCCCCCTTAATATTAACATCAGTGATTAACTTGAATGGGGGAGAAAAGTTAGGCTCAGATTTTAAAACTCTCTTATGCTAGGTTTTCCATCAATAATTTCACCCACCAAAATCACATTGGCTACCCCCACAAATAAACCATTTTCTAATACTCCTGGAATATTATTAATAGTAGCTTCAAGGGTAGTAGGATCTGATATATCATCAAACTTCACATCAATAACTAAATTACCTTGATCCGTGACCACAGGACCTGCCTTTTTAACCCCCATTCTTAAGTCAGGTTTACCGCCCAACTCCTGCAACTTACGCATAACAGGAGTAACAGCCATGGGAATAACCTCTACGGGTAAAAGAAAAGTAGAGCCTAATTTATCTACTAATTTGCCACTATCCACCACCACAATAAATTCTTTGGCAAGACTATCAACCACTTTTTCACGGGTATGGGCAGCACCACCACCTTTAATCAGGTTTTTTTGAGGATCAACTTCATCCGCCCCATCAATGGCAACATCGATATGATCAATAGCATCTAAAGTAGTTAGGGGAATACCATATTTTTTTGCCAATACTTCCGCCTGAAAAGAAGTAGGTACTCCCACAATATTTTTAAGATCTCCACTGGCTAGTCTTTCCCCAATGTATTGAATAGCAAAAGCCGTGGTCGAACCTGTACCTAACCCTACAATCGAGTCAGATTTAACCCTAGCAGCGGCAGCTTTACCAACTTCTTGTTTCATTAAAGTAACTGGATCTGTGGTCATAATTATCTTTTAATTTTTAAATTAATAGTCAATGCTCAATTATCAGGGATCAACCATTCATTAGGCAAATATTTTCTTTATGGATGAAATCTGGCAGCAATATCACACATTTATCTAAAAGACTTGGTGCAAAATCCACACCTTGTTATTAAATTTATCTTAATGAGGCTGTGCTAAATTTAGACTATAGATTAGTAAAACGGAGCAATTTATGCCTTTTACCATTGATTCAGCCAGAAACATTTTTCCCAGTACCCTTTCCGCCGATGCAGTTCCTGCCACTGTCGCCCGATTCAATCAACTTAATGCAGAGGATCAACTTGCATTGATTTGGTTTGCATATTTAGAAATGGGTAAAACGATCACCATTGCAGCTCCGGGAGCAGCTAGTATGGTGTTAGCTGAGGCTACCCTTGAAGAAATCAAAAAAATGAGTTTTCAAGAACAATCTCAGGCCATGTGTGACTTAGCTAACCGTGCGGATACTCCTTTATGTCGTACTTATGGGGGATGGTCTCCTAATATTAAATTAGGTTTTTGGTATCAGTTAGGTAAATTTATGGAGGAGGGTATCGTTGCCCCCATTCCTGAAGGTTATAAATTATCAGCTAACGCTAATTCAGTTTTAAATACCATTAAGGGTTTGGAATCTGGTCAACAGATTACTGTTTTACGTAATGCGGTGGTTGACATGGGTTGTGATGTTAGCAAGTTAGAGAATTATACCCCTGTATCTGAACCTGTTGCTCCTCCTAAGGATATGCAACAAAGAACTAAGGTTTCCATTGAGGGTGTTACCAATAAAACTGTCCTTGACTATATGGACAATCTCAATGCCAATGATTTTGATACTTTAATTACTTTATTTACTCCTGATGGAGCGCTTCAACCTCCTTTCAAACGTCCTATTGTGGGTAAGGAAAATATTTTCCGTTTCTTCCAAGAAGAATGTCAAAATCTTAAGTTAATTCCTGAAAGAGGTATTACTGAACCTGCAGACGATGGATATACTCAAATTAAGGTTACTGGTAAGGTACAAACTCCTTGGTTTGGTGGTAATGTAGGTATGAATATTGCTTGGCGCTTCCTTATCAATCCTGAAGGTAAAATATTCTTCGTTGCGATCGATTTACTTGCTTCTCCTAAAGAGTTATTAAACTTAATTCGTTAATATTTCTTTTTTCATCTAGTAGATAAAAGGGTTTTCTTTTCTTGGGAAACTCTTTTTTGCATGGTAATTATTATACTTATAAACTATGGGGCGATCGCCCTAAATTACTGTTAATAGGGAAATTTGCAAATAATAAATACACATTATAACTACTATAAATACGATGTTTATGGTAGTTCATCTATTTTTTCAATCCCTTCATAAATATCTTTTAAGTTCACTTTTATTGATATGGAATTTAAAGTTAATGTGTTGTTAATATTTTCAAGAATATTTAATGACCATTGTTGATCACTATTTCTATGGTAACTCATTACTAAGGGTTTTTCTGGGTCAACTAAAATGTATTCTTGCAAAGAGTGTAAACTACGGTAATATTCAAATTTGCGACCTAAATCATAATCTCTAGTAGAGTTAGATAAAATTTCAATGATAATAATAGGATTGGTTACGGTAGTTTTATTTTCGCCATGATATTCAGGATTTTGGGCTATCACCATCACATCGGGATAGGTAAACATTTTGTGTTGGGCTATCCATAAACGGACATTTTCAATAAAAACAGGATAGTTTTTTCCTTTTAATGCCAATCTGAGGGCGATGTAAATATTTCCCGTGACTAGATTATGATTTGTTGTGCCTCCTGCCATTTCTAATATCTCCCCATCTATGTACTCATGTCTAACTTCTGCCTGACTTTCTAATTCTAAATATTCCTCGATGGTGTATTGCTGTTTGGTGAGTTGGGCAACCATAGTTATATTCTCCCTTGTCTCTTTTATCGATTATAAGCTGATTTTAGATATGATTTCTCATTTAGGCAGGGAACAGGGAACGGGGAACAGGCAACGGTAATAATATTTTGACGTCTCAATTTTTAATGTCATTCAATTATATTTCATACCATGATTAAGCAATGCCTTATAAAGTGGTAAGGGTGAGCAATGCCCACCCCCATAATTTATTAATTAGCTGTTGCTAGTAGTCCACTATGTCTTAATAATGCTTCGGTTTGGGGTTCTCTTCCTCGGAATTGTTTAAATACTTCCATGGGTGATAAACTACCGCCTAATCCTAGTACAGTATCACGGAAACGTTTACCGATAAGGGCGATCGCACTTTCATCCTCTAAATCAACTTCCTCAAAAGCCGAGAAAGCGTCAGCACTAAGCACTTCAGCCCACTTATAACTATAATAACCAGCAGCATAGCCCCCCGCAAAAATATGCCCAAAAGCACATAAAAATTTATCTTCAGGTAAAGGAGACATCACCATGGTTTTCTCTGCCAACTTCCTTGCCACATCATGGGGTGAAACCTCATCACTAGGGGAATAACGGGCGTGTAACTCCAAATCCAACAAACTAAAATGTAACTGTCTTAACATCCCCGTGGCGCTCATATAATTTTTAGAAGCCACCAATTTTTCATAATAGTGAGTGGGTAAAGTTTCCCCAGTCTCATAGTGTTTCGCCATGCCAAACAAAGTGCTTTTTTCCAAACACCAATTTTCCATAAACTGACTAGGTAACTCCACCGCATCCCATTCCACATTATTGATGCCAGAAGCCCCGATATAGTCAATTTTAGTTAACATATGTTGTAAACCATGCCCAAACTCATGGAAAAGAGTTTCTACCTCCCCAAAAGTCATCAAACTGGGTTTACCATCCACAGGGGGAGACTGATTACAAGTAAGATAAGCCACAGGTAAACGGGTAGTTACAATCCCATTTTCCTCAATCCTTGCCCTACCAACACAATCATCCATCCATGCACCCCCTCTTTTTTCCGCAGGGCGGGAGTAGGCATCAAGGTAAAAATAAGCCATGGTTTCGTTACTCTCATCCGCCACCTGAAAATATTTCACATCCTTATGCCACACAGGCGCTAACCCATCCGCAGGGGTAATATTCACTCCAAAAATCTTCTTAGCTAAACCAAATAAACCATCCAACACCCTCTCAAGGGAAAAATAAGGGCGTAACTCTTCCTCAGTAAAATTAAACTTAAATTCCCTTTGTTTTTCAGCCCAGAAACTCACATCCCAAGGCTTCAAATCCTCAGTTTTCGCAAAAGCCTTTAACTCTTGCAACTCCTCTTTTGCCACATCATAACTAACCACCCTCAACTCTTCTAAGAGTTTCTCCACTGCTTCCACACTGTCAGCCATCTTACGGGCGAGACTAACTTCTGCGTAGTTATCGTAACCTAAAATATCTGCTTGTTCTTGTCTGAGTCTTAAAATCTTGTTAATCAAGGGATTGTTATCCGTATCTCCCTCACTAGCACGGGTAACAAAAGCACGGTAAACCTTTTCCCTTAAATCTCTGCGGGTACTAAATTTAAGGAAAGGACCAAAACTAGGATAATCTAATGTGATAATCCAGGGGCCTTTTTCAGCAGTGGCCTCTTCTTCTCCTTCCATTCTTGCGGTTTGGGCAGCTAAACTCAATAAACTAGCGGGTAAACCGTCCACGTCTTCGGGGGTTGTTAACTTTAACTGAAAAGCCTTGGTAGAATCTAAAACATTATTGGAGAATTTTGTGGATAACTCTGCTAGTTGTAACTGAATTTCATTGAAACGCTCTTTTTTTTCACCCTCAAGGGCAACCCCAGACAATTCCGCTTCTTTGATAGCAGACTCGATAATTCTCTGTTGGGCGGATTCTAGTTTTTCCCAATCATCACTGGCTTGGATTTTGGTAAAACCTTCATAGATAGGCTTACTCTGACTTAATCTACTAGCAAACTGTACTAATTTTGGCTGTACGGTTTCGTAAGCGGTGCGCAATTCTGGGCTGTTTTTTACTCCCATCAAATGCCCGATAATACCCCAACTCCAACGCAATCTTTCTTCAATGTCGTTAAGTGGGTTTACTAATGCTTCCCATGTAGGGGTTATATTTTCTTCTAGCTTAGTTAATTCTGTCTCTAATTCGGTTAATAATTCTTCTATGCCTGGCACGATATGCTCAGGTTTGATGTCTGCAAAGGGGGGTAATCCTTTGCCAATTAGGAGGGGATTTTTTACCGCTGTTGTGGTCATATTTTAATTTCTCTTAATATCTCTTTACATTCAATATTAAGGGATTTGGGGGTTTGTTTGGGTGTAGATTGCCCTACACAATTTGAAAATCAAAAGTTATTATATATAAAACTTAATAGCAATAAAATATATTGATATGAAAGAAAATTTTAAAGATTCAGAAATTAAGCATTTTATTAAACTGAAAAAGAAGTATAAGGCACAAGCCCATAAAAGTGAGTCACTATCTAGCCCTCTGTATCCCATTCTTATAAAAATTGATTCAGACGAAAAACTCATGAGAAAAAATCATCATCAAAATACAGCCGATGTTGACGCAATTGATGAGATTCAATGGCTAGAGGATCATAGGTTATATGAAACTTTAGTGATTTATTACGAAAAGCTATATGAAAAGACCAAAAAGACTTGGATTATCACACAAATATGTGGATGTTTGCGAAAGCTCGGAAATCCTGAAGAAGTTCTTAAATTAACTGATGAGTTCTTAAAGAAAAAAGTCTATGCTGATGCACGGGTAAAAAGTGCTATTTTAACGACAAGAGGGGGAGCATTTCTTGATTTAGGCAATTTATCAATGGCTGAACAGTGTGGATTAGAGGCTATGAAGCTATATGAAAGTTATCAAGCGCATTTTTTCTTAAGCAATGTATATGCCAAAAAAAAAAGTGAACAGGATAAAAGTGACGAAAATTTTATTAAAAGTGAAGAACATTTTAAACGTGGAACGGAGATAAAAGATCGGATTGATCGGAGAAGAAAGAAATAGCGCAAAAATCAAGATGAGCAATATTAATCAAGACTCTTAGATTTAGGTGGGCAATGCCCACCGTACATTTATTTTACAAACAAAGGCATTACTTCAGCCGCAGTTAATAAACCATTGATACCTTTCTCTCTTAATTTTACACCTGCCTTGAGATAACCAAAAGCCGGACCACATACATTAGCTGCCATGCTAGTTTCATCCCCAAGGGTGAAGGTATGGGCGGAGATTTTGCCCTCGAAGGTGCGCCCTGTAATTTTTACATTGGTGCTGATGGGTTTTTTGGGGTTACGGGTATCGACAACACCCCCTACAGATACCTGAGTGCGATCGCATATACCCGCTAGTTCTAACATAATATCATCGGCGTGTTCCATGTTTTCGAGGGTTAAAATGCCGTTGGTTTTATCCAAAAATGCTTCTACCTCCGCATCAGTCATGGCGTTGGCTTTATCTACGTCAAACCCTGGCATATGGGCAATATCTTCACGGATGGTGGCACGGTAGGCTTCCCAATTAGCAATACCTACCCCAAAGGTAATTTTAACATTATGAATTTCGGCAAAACTTTGGGCAGCAACGGCGGCGGCGGCGGTTAATAATCCGGGGGTGGCACCACAGCCAGTAAGATAGGTAATACCAGCTTTTTGCAGGTCGTCTTTTAGGGCTAATAACTGTTCTACGGCGCTGGTACGTTTGAGTGCATCTACTAATACCCCTTGCCAACCACTTTTAATAAATTGACGGGTAACGTCTGCCATAAACGTATTGGGTAAGTTGGGCAAAGCGAGGAAATAACCATCTACATCAGCTTTATTAATTAATTCTTCGATGCTGTTATCACTAATTACCCCACCTTCTGCATATCCTGTAGAGCCTTTTTCGTGGTAGGTGTGAATTAATTGATCAATATCTAACCCTGAGTTATTGTAAGCGTATCCGTGGCGATCGGCAACGGCTACTAATTCCATTTCTGATTTAGGTTGTAATATTCTTCCTGCGGCTTGTCCTAATCCGCCAAAACCCAATAATCCTACTCTAATCTTGTTATTCATAAAATATTTACTTTACACAGTCAAGATTTAATCATAATATTTTCTGAGTCATTTTTATGTTTTGGGCTATGTCCCCGTTAAAAAACTTGACTTTCGGTGCAAAATTTTTGTAAAAGTTAAACCCTTAACCTTAAAATGGGGAAATTGTAAACTATCAATCACTAACTATGTTCAAAATCGAACTACCAAAAATCCCTTCCCAATCTTGGCAATGTGAAATCGGTAAAACATGGGATAATCCCTATACTGTACGCTACGAAAGTAATTTGGATGATGGGCCAAACCATGGGATGCCTTTGGGGGGTTTTGGGGCTGGTTGTGTTGGTAGGGCGCCTAGTGGTGATTTTAATTTGTGGCACATTGATGGAGGAAATCACACTTTTCAGAGTATTCCTGCTTGTCAGTTTGCGGTATTTGAACATCCAGAAGGGGAAGATGCCCAAGTTTATGCCCTGAGTACCAATGCGCCTGAAGATGGTAGTTTATCGAGTTGGTCATGGTATCCTCAAGGGAAGGGTACATACTCAGCGTTATATCCCCGTAGTTGGTTTAGTTATGAAGGGGTTTTTAAATCCCAGTTGGTGTGTGAGCAATTTTCCCCCGTATGGGCAGGGAATTATCAAGAGTCAAGTTATCCTGTGGGGGTGTTTGAGTGGAGTATTCATAATCCCACTGATAAGCCTATAACGATTAGTATTATGGTTTCTTGGCAAAATACGGTGGGTTGGTTTACCAATGCTATTAAGTCACCGACGGTAAAGGTGAGGGATGATGGTAGTCCTGAGTATGATTATCAACCATGTTTGGGTAATAGTACGGGTAATCTGAATCAATGGATACAGGATGGATTTAGGGTTGGTTGTTTATTTGACCGCATTAGGCTTGAGGATGAGCCTATGGAAGGGGAAGGACAATGGGCGATCGCAACGACAACAAATCCTAGTTTAGAGGTATTTTATCATACCCGTTGGAATCCTAAGGGAGATGGGAGCGAAATTTGGGATAGATTTGCTATGAATGGCTCTCTACCAGACTTTCAAGACGAAACCCCCGCCGAACCGGGGGAACAAATTGCGGGGGCAATGGCGATCAGATTTACTATTCGCCCCGGGAAAACGAAAAAAATTCCTTTCATTTTGGGGTGGGATTTTCCTGTAACGGAGTTTGCCCAAGGAGTTAACTATTTTCGTCGCTATACAGACTTTTTTGGACGCAACGGGCGTAATGTGTGGTCAATGATTCGCACGGGGTTAAAACACCATGATATGTGGCAGAACAAGATTAAATTATGGCAAGAGCCGATTTTAAATCGTTCTAATCTTCCTGATTGGTTGAAGATGGCTCTGTTTAATGAATTATATTTACTTACCCAAGGGGGTACATTGTGGACGGCTGCCACGGAGGATGATCCTGTGGGTCAATTTGGGGTGTTAGAATGTATTGATTATCGTTGGTATGAAAGTTTGGATGTGCGTTTGTACGGCTCTTTTGGACTTTTGCAACTTTTCCCCCGTCTGGAAAAATCGGTGATGGAAGCGTTTTCTCGTGCAATTCCCACGGCGGATGATACTCCCCGTATTATCGGTTATAACGGTGCTTCAGCGATTAGGAAAGCAAAGGGGGCAACTCCCCACGATTTAGGTGCGCCCAATGAGCATCCTTGGCAAAAAAGCAACTATACCAGTTATCAAGATTGCAATTTGTGGAAGGATTTAGGTTCGGATTTTGTGCTGTTGGTATATCGGGATTATCTTTATACGGGCAAAAATGATCAGGATTTCCTCTGGGAATGTTGGGATAGTGTGGTGGAGACTTTGCACTATGTCAAAGGGTTTGACCTTGATAATGATGGTATCCCTGAAAATTCGGGAGCGCCTGATCAAACTTTTGATGATTGGCGCCTACAGGGTATTAGTGCCTATTGTGGTGGTTTATGGATATGTGCGCTAGAAAGTGCGATCGCCATTGGTAATATCTTATTAGATAATCCCCCCGTAAATCCTGCCTTGGAAAAGGAAAACGCTAGGGAAAATATTGAAGGTGCGATCGTCCTTTTCCGTCAATGGTTACATCAGTCAAGGGCAATTTACCACGATACCCTCTGGAATGGGGAATACTATAACCTAGACAGTAAGAGCGGTTCAGATGTCGTAATGGCAGATCAACTTTGCGGACAGTATTACGCCCAACTGTTGAAGTTACCCGATGTGGTGGAAAAGGAATATGTCACCGCCACCCTGCAAAAAATCTATGATGCTTGTTATCTTAAGTTCCATAACGGCACTCTCGGCATCGCCAACGGGGTTAAACCCGACGGAAGCCCAGAAAAGGAAAATGATACCCACCCCCTCGAAATTTGGACGGGAATTAACTATGGTATCGTTGCTTTTATGATTCTTAATGGCATGAAAGAAGAGGGTTTACAGGTAGCCGAAACGGTGGTTAACCAGGTGTATAGTAATGGTTTACAATTCCGTACTCCCGAAGCGATTACGGCGGTTAATACCTTCCGCGCTAGTCACTATTTACGGGCGATGGCGATTTGGGCTATTTATCAGGCTTTGAGTTAGGGCATAAAGATTAATTGGAAATTAAGATTTGAAATATGTAAATAAATATATTATTAAGATCAAATTTAGTATGTGATCTTAATAAATTAGGAGTTTTTTATGAGTAGTGATTGGTTAAATAACAACAAAATATATTTTTACATACCTCAAAAATATTGGCCTAACGATGGAATACCAACTGAACCTAATATTTATTGGCACAATTTTGGAGGTGGAATTACTCCAACTGTATATGCTTGGAATGTCCAAACCTATCAATATTTACAAGCGGAAGGTTTACCCTGCGAAATGGTAGGAAATATTCCTGATCGGGGAATTATTTTCGCCTCTCGAGTACATATTCCTGAAAATTTTCGGCCAAATTCTCAACAACTTGTGATTTGTCTGAAAGCTGAAAATAATATCCATCCCTATGCACAAATTCATATTGTAGGAAATAATCAAGATATGGAATCAAATACTATGTTATTTGGTGATCAGTATTTATTTCCAGGAGAAAAATACTACATACCCCATTGGCCGCAGCCTGGTTTAATTCCTAGAAATAGTAATAGAAAAAATACTTTTAAAAATGTAGCTTTTCTAGGAGAATCAAGAAATTTAGATTCTCAGCTACAAACACTATCTTGGGAAAATAAACTCAATCAAATGGGATTAAAATGGTACTTAATTGATCGAGATCGTCGACATTGTTGGCATGATTTTTCATATATAGATGTTATTATTGCCGTGAGAGATTTAAGTGGAAAATCTTACTTTCAGTGGAAACCAGCACTTAAACTTTATAATGCATGGTTAGCAGGTGTTCCAGCGATTTTAGGGAAAGAATCAGCTTTTCAACATGAAAGAAAAAATGCACTAGATTATATTGAAGTTAATTCTTTAGATGAAGTTTTAGTGGCTCTAAAGTTACTAAGAGATAACTCAGACTTACGCCAAGAAATGATTGAAAATGGTTTTAAACGTGCTCAAGAATACTCGTCAGCTATTATTGTAACTAATTGGAAAAATTTAATAGAAAAAAAACTAATTCCAGCATATTTATACTGGTGTAATAATCCCCTATATCGTAAGAATTTTTTGCTACGTCGAAAACTTGCAATTAATACTCGTCCTACTCGAAAAAAATTACAAAAATTAAGAAACAAAATAGGAATTAGAACTAAAATTAGTAATTTATTATCCAACTTTCATAATTAATTGTAATTTTAATATGTCTTTCGATCATTTCATTGGATTAATTTTAAGGATATAAAAAATATGTAACTAGTACCATAATTCAGAAATCAAATCATAATGCCCCGCTTGATCGGGTGGAAAATTTCCCCCTTCAATTCTCTGAATAATATTTGGTAAAGCCTTAATAAATTCAGGACTTCTATCTTTGGGATGAATAGTCCAAGCTCTTTTATCGGCCAAAACCCCCCGCCAAAAATTGTTCTTCTCTAATTGTTTAGACACCATTACTTCCCACGAGTCTAACTTTCCTTTCTGAAAAATGTAATTTAATAATGTTTGTAATTTAGTAGGCAACTTTTCCATAAACTTTTGTCGGTAAGGTCGCCAAATAATCGGTAAAGGTAACAACTTATCAAAAGTTTTTTTATTAATTAAATATGCTCTACTACCAAAAAACTTAAACTTATAAAAACCATCCATATCATATTCATAACTTTGTTTTTGATACATTGTGTTATCTTCTAATGGAGGCCCCGTCAGAGGACGAAAAGACATAATTTCTGGATGTTTTTCTGATAGTTTAATTGCCTCGTGTATCCAACAAAAATCTTGATTTTGATATAAGAGCATATCACTATCAAAATGTAACATATAGTCTGTTTTAGGTTCTTCTATGGTGAATACAGTTCCTAAAATTGGATAACCTTTATAGTTATGACTCTGATGCAAAGGGAAGCCAAAATGCTTTTGATAGACTTTACGGCGATATTCGTCATCATAATTAATATCAACAACCCTATCAACTATTCCTTTCTCTAACAGTTCTTGAGTATTTTTTCTTAATTGTTCCATTGTACCCACCCCCGGACGATTTACCTTATCCCCTGATAATGGGGCTGTATCAACCGCCAAAACCTTTTCTGTAAAAGGAAAATTACTCATTCTGATTAAATGAGGAATTGTGAACATCATGAAGGGAATATCTGTTCTAGCAACCAAAATCCAAAGGGAGCAAGTGGGAGAATTCATATGAAAATTACCTATTGAAAAAGGTTGAAAAGTTAAAGAATTGATTAGTAAATGCTAGCCTATCAAATTTATTTAGTCAACATAATTCGTGATATGATAAAGTCTCATATATTTCATATCTTAGATTAGAGAGAATATTTTCTATTTTTTCGTAGTCAACTCAAAACTTTTTTCTAAAATAGGAATGGTTTGCCCGGAAACACTATAAACTAAAGCCTCTTTATACAATCTTTGGGCGGTATTATCTTGTAAATTAGCTGAACCTTTGCTAGTGATTACTGCCCCTTGGGTGCAACGAAAAGCTAAGTTGATGGCTTTTGCTCTTAAAGTTAGTTTCTGCTGAGGAGTTTTTGATGGATTTTCGATTTCTGTCAAGATATTTTCTTTCAAATTATTTAATTCTGTGGTTAATTTTTCGTAATTAAAAAATACTGATTCAAGTTCTAGTTTATCGGCATTTTCTTTTATTAAATCAAGGCTTGCCATGGCACAACCAAGGGCAAAAGCACTATTATTTAATACTTGTTTTTCACTATCTTTAACAATAGTTTGGGGAGGATTTATTCTAATAATATCATCATGATGAATATACCATTTTTCCATGGTTGCACTGACGGTATTAGTTGATGCCATTGCCCCTAATCTCATGGTTTTATTAATGGTTATTTTGCCTCCATTTTTGTTGGTACTAGCAAAAGGTGCGATCGCATATAATTCTCTACCATCCTCTAAAATGGCTCCCACCACAAAATGCTCAAAAATATTAAATCCTGTAATCCAAAAAATGTTTCCTGTCAATCGATAACCTTTTTCATCAACTACTGCCCGTAAAGGAGGATTTTTTAAACGACGCAAATGGGAAAAAGCGACCCCACAAAAACTTAATCCTTTAGCAATTTTTGGTAAATATCTTTGTTTAATAATTTCGTTTTCAGATGAAGATAATATTCCTACCGCTGTTTGATGTTGTGCTTGTAAAAAAGCTAAAGCCCCTGAATATTTTGCCATCATCATTTTAGATGTGAAAAAGTCTCTTTTATTAACCTGTAAACCGCCCCACTCGACGGATAATTTTAAACTTAACCATAAAGGATTCTCATTTGCTATGGCAGAAAAAACTTGTCTTAATAAATCTGAATTTTGATCTAAATTATTGGCTATTTTTTGATCAATATTTTTGTATAAATAATTATGTAAATCCTTTTCAATGTTGATATTTTTATTTAAATCTTGTTTAATTATATTATTCTCATAAACTGAAATTAATTGTATTCTTTTATCAAAAATCCCTCTTTCTTCCCCTTTTTCCTTCTGTACTTCTTTTATTTCTTCTTCATTCAATTCATACACTTTTATTATTGCAGATAAAACTTCATAAACATCTGCTATTTCATCTATTAAATCTTTAGTATTATTTGCTTCTAAAACTTCGTAAACTTCCTCTAATAATTTATTTTTTAATGATTGTTTATATTCCCTAACGGAAAGTTTTTTTATTTCACACTGTTTATTATTATTTTTAATAATTTCAGGAATTTTATCTCGAATAAGTTTGTTATATATAGTCATTGATAATTTTATTTTAGAGAAATTAGACAATAATTGTAGATTATTTAACCAGTAAATTTTAGGCTAAAAAAATTATAATAAAAATGAATAACAGCACTAGCACTATGCTTACGGTGGTTAAAGCCGACTTTCCGCACTTCATTTTGTCACAAATAAAATGACATAAACAAGATGAGCTATTTGTAATGGTTTGAGTAAAATTTATCTTTAATGTCTTTTTCTCTGCTATTTTACTCTTGGACTATTTCTATGTTTTTCCACCACAAACCTATGCCATCAATTTTTTTTATGTTGTAATGGCTCTTATTTTTGTTGATGTTTTCCTAACTATTAAGGTTTTTTATTGATAATATTCACGACATTTTGCTGGTAAATATTCTAATATTTCTTCTCTATCTTTATTCATATTTACGATTCTTTCTTCTTTATTTATTTTTGCCAGATAGATTCCTTGAAAGCATTGGAATATCCATCTCATTGTTACTTTTTCTGTTCTTTTTCCTAATTGGTTTCTCAATCCTACTTTTCTTCTTTTTAATTCTTTTCTCATTTCTCTTTGAGCTAGGTTATATATCAATAAGCTCAAGGACATTAACCATAATATCCCTTCCAATCTCTCTACCTTTTTTACATAAAAACTCTCGGTAAAAAATAAAGGATTCTTTAAAAATCTAAATCCTCTTTCTACTTTTTGTTGTTGTTTATATTCCCATAGTATTTCCCATGGTTTTAATCTTTCTTCCTCCATTACATTGGTTGCTAAGATAAATCTTCCTGCTTGATTTTTCTTTTTTTCTATTTCTTCTTCCTTCTCTTTTACCACTATACTTACTTCATATTTTCCTTTCTCTTGTCTTCTAATTTCTTCTATTTCTAACTCATAATATTTAAACCTTTTACTCTTTTTCTTTATTTCTCGTTCACATTCTTTTTTATCGCACCACAATTTTCTAGATATTCTCTTTTTCTCTTTTTCTACTTCCTCTTTTTCTAGGGGAATTGCTTTTCTTATTTTTTTAAGATCACTTTCTTTTCTTTTTTTATTTTCTACTACTAACCATCTCTGGTTTATTCCCCCATAGTTTTCCTTGATTATTTTCCATTCATAACCTCTTTCTTTCAATTCTTGTTCTTGCTCATTTTCTATCTCTGTCCATAATATTTCTTCTTTTTCTACTAATTCTCTCCCTTTTTTTACTGTTAATGGTACTCTTGTTATCCATTTCATTTCCCCTAGTAATTGGATATTCTCTTGACTATATAAGGCACTATCACATACTGTTATGCTCTCTATTTCTATACTTTTCTTATACTCTTTTACTATCTTGACAAATTCTTTTTTATCACTTTGATTTCCTTGTCCTGATTTCATCCATAATGGTATTTCTCCGTCCCCTGATACTATTAAATTTAATACACATTGTTTTAAATCTGGACGATTATCTCTTGAATACCCATGACATATTTTGATGGTTTTTCTATTTTCTTCTTCTTCTTCATTCTCATATTTACCATCCACATGAAATGATGTGGAATCTAAGTGATGATAATTACTTTTTATTTGATATTTTTTTATTACTTCTATGACTATTTCTATGAACAAATTGCTTAGTCCATATTCGTATAGTTCATCTAAACTTCTCCCTAATTTGTCATCATTTAAGTATTCTTTTTTTACTTCTTTTCCTAGTAATTTTTCTATTGCTTTATCGTTAAAAAACTCTGAAAATAGGTACAATGGCTGAGATACAAAACCCAAGGCATTGAGAATCATTGCCTTGACTACTAATCCTTTACTAATTTTTTCTGTCGGATAGGATGGTAGTTTTTTGTTGATAATCTCTACAACTCCTACCTCGTCTACTATTCCAGCTATTATACCTAAATGATCAATATTTTCTATTTCAATGTTTATTGATTCAGACATTTTCCTAGACTTATCTTAAGATTAATTTATTCTATTCCATCACGTCTTTTGTCGTATTTTTGCTTTTTCTTGAACTATGCGGAAGGTGGGTTAAAGAGCATATAATAGAGCAAAGGCAAAATTAAGTTAAGCTAATTCAATCATGACTCATCCAGCAGAAAATGATCCTATTGATTCTGTTTTAGCAAGTTTAACCGATCAGTATCAACAAAAATCTTCATCTGTTCCCCAAAAGAATCAGCCATCGGATGATTTACTCGCAGATATAGAGGCTAAGTTTCAACAAAAAAAGCCCATAAAAAATAACTCTCAGAAATTTTCTGCGGTAGATGATGCTTTAATTTCTTTAACTCAGAATTTACAAGAAAAAATTAAGCCCCGTGATCAAATTTCCAGTAATGATTTTGAGGAAATTAAAAAGAAGGAATTAGAAGCCCAGAGGAAAGCTAAGGCAGAGGCAAGAAGGAAGGAAGAGTTAGCAAGGGCAGAAGCTCAAAAGATAGAGCAGTTAACCAAAAAAGCTGAAGTTTGGTTAAAAAACCTAGATATTAATTCCGATGAGGGATTCTGGTTTTCTCAGTTTGCCATGTCCTATGATTCAAAACTAAAAGCTGCTATGGATTACCTTAAAGCCTTAGAAAATTAGGCATTACTTCATCTCAGTATTAAGTAACGCCGAAAATTAATTACTTAAGCAAGATAACTTTTTTATTTCCAGCTTACGGCAGGAATATCCGCTTGTACTTCTGTGCCGAGGTTAAATGCCTTATGGACGGCTTTGAGGGCTTGAATGCCTTGCTCTTGGGATACCACACAACTGATTTTAATTTCTGAGGTGGTAATCATGGAGATATTAATTTTTTCGTGGGCAAGGGCGCTGAAAAATTGAGCAGCGATACCGGGATGCCCTACCATGCCTGAGCCGACAATGCTTACTTTGGCGATGTTGTCATCGATCGCAACTTGTCTAAATTTGAGAGTATCTTGTAATTTATTGATAACTTCCATGGCTTGGGGGGCATCGGAGGAAGCGACGGTAAAGGCAATATCGCGCATGGGTATTCCATCCACTAGGCGACACCGTTGAGATTGGATAATCATATCAACACTGATATTTTCATCGGCGAGGGTAGTAAAAATTTTGGCAGCCATACCCGGTATATCTGGTACATAGAGGATAGCAATTTGAGCTTGATTTTTGTCAAGGGCAACTCCCCTGACGGGTACGAGGTGATCTTGGTTTTGCTTTTCTTCGCTGTAGGTGATATTAGAACTATCAATGTTAAAAGTATCACACAAAGAGGCGATCGCCCGATCGCACTCATCCTGATTAACAATACAACTAACCTTCACCTCGGAGGTGGAAATCATTTGAATATTTACCCCTGCCTCCGCCAAAGCCCGAAACATTTGAGCCGCAATACCAGGTCTGCCAATCATCCCTGCCCCTGCGATGGCTATTTTGGCAATTTTTTGTTCCACTAAAATATCGGTGGTACCGTTTTCATCAAGGATAGGGGCGATCGCATTTGCCACCGCTTCAGCGTGGGGTAACATCCCCTTAACCACCGTAAAGGCAATATCATTACTATTCCCCTCATGGATAGACTGAATAATTAGGTCCACATCCACATCCTGACGGGCTATTTCCCCGAACAACTTGGCAGCTACCCCGGGGCGATCGGCAACCCTGAGAAGGGCTATTTTAGCTTGATCTGAGTCAAATTGCACCGCATCCACCGCCTTAGTAATCTCCAAACCGATTAATGAGCGCCCCTGATTTGGGGGAGAAATTACCCTAGTACCCACATCATCCGTCCAACTAGACTTGACCACCAAAGGCATCCCAAAATTACGGGCAATTTCCACCGCCCGAGGGTGCAACACCTTCGCGCCCAAACTTGCCAACTCCAGCATCTCATCACTGGTAATCTCCGACAAGAGTTGAGCTTCCGGGACAATTCTGGGGTCAGTGGTTAAAATACCCGGTACATCCGTATAAATTTCGCAACAATCAGCCCCAATGGCGACAGCCAAAGCCACCGCCGAAGTATCCGACCCCCCCCTACCGAGGGTCGTAATTTCCAACTCCTGAAGATTACTAATACCTTGGAAACCTGCCACCACAATAACCTTTCCTTCCCCAAGGTGCTTATTAATTCTTTCGGTTTTAATTTCTAAAATTCTAGCTTTGCTGTGATGGGCTTCTGTGACGATACCCACTTGGGCGCCCGTGAGAGAGATGGCGGGTTGTCCCATTTCCTGTAGAGCCATACTAAGCAACGAGATGGAAACCTGCTCCCCTGTGGACAACAACATATCCATTTCCCGACGACAAGGACTACTAGAAATTTCCTGCGCCAACTTGACCAAACTATCGGTAGTTTTCCCCATGGCAGAAACTACTACTACAACCTGATTTCCTTGTTTAACGGTTGCACAAATCCGCTTACTAACTTCTTTTATTCTCTCCGTAGAGCCTACAGAACTACCACCATATTTTTGGACAATTAGCGCCATATCTGAACCTAGATTTTTACATCACAACAGCAATAACTTACTAATATTAACCTAGATCTTGTTTCTATGCTATGTCTTAAATCTTGTCACAGAATGTCTAGGATAGAAATAGATCTAAATCTACATCTATTATGGTGATAATTGAAAGGGCAATACTTTGCATTTCTTCAGCGGAAATAATACCTATTTTTTTGATAAAGCGTTGAATATCAATTCCTCTTAGTTGTAAAGCATCAACCGCAGAAGTTTTAGTTAAATTATTCTGGGTATTAGGGGTGATTTTCACGTGCCAAGGGTTTTGGTTAAAATGGCTTTTCCAGTCAGTTATGGGGGCAACTAATTTTAATGGTAGTTTACCCATGGCATTAGAATTTATGACTATAACAGGACGAGTTTTTTTTATTTCTGCTCCTAAAGTAGGGTCTAAATTAACTAACCATATTTCTCTTTTTCTTGGCAAAGTTTTGTTAATAATCAATAAAATCTCCTCCCTCTAAGTCTTGCCGTTGTTTATCTTCTGCGTAGTGGGATAAGATTTTTTCGACACTATTTTTTAAAATATTGGCTCTTTCTTCCTTTGGTGATTTTAACATAGCTAATTTTTCGGCAAGGGTTAAATCTCTATCATCTAAATTAGCTGAAAATTTTTCAGGGGTAGATAAGCGTTGATATTCCTCGATTGATAAGATAACAGCGACTTTACGCCCTTGTTTTTTAATTAATACAGGTTCTTGTCTTGCCCAATCTAATAACATTCCAAAGCTATTTTTTGCTTGTGTGGCCGTTAAATTTTTCATAATTTTTTCCCAATAACTTAACTATTTTAGCTAATTTTAAAATAAAGCTCGTGGTAAAGCAAAAGCCGAAGGTGTTAACCTAGGGTTCCAATCCGCAATTTTAGATCGAACTAGGGTAGAATTTTGTTGTCACTTAGTCACCTTTATGGTTATTTATTATGGTAAGTGAGCAAACCATCATCATCAAAACTTAGGTAAACCGTGCAAATACCCTTAGACTATTACCGCATCCTTGGTGTGCCTCTTCAGGCAGAGGATAATTTGATTCATCAGGCTTACGAAGATCGTATGCTACAATTGCCCCGTAGTGAATATAGTCAATATGCGATCGCCTCTCGTCAAAACCTCATAAAATTGGCTCATGCCGTGTTACAGGACGAGGAAAGCCGTCAACAGTATGACGATGAAATTTTCCCTTCCAATGGTTCTGCCATCATTAACGGTGATGGTAATATGGATATGAGCATTGATGATGCCCTTAGTCTTTCGGAAACGTCCATTGTTACTCCCACCATCGAAGCGGACGGAGATTTACTCCTTGGGGCATTGATGATGTTGCAGGAGTTAGGAGAATATGAATTACTACTCAACATCGCCCAATCTTTTTTAGAAGGAAAAGAGTCCCTTGAGGAAATCAGCACCGACACCAATCAACTACAATTATGGTGGCAAGATTTAATTTTAACCGTTATCAGTGCCTATTTAGACCTTGCCAAAGAAAAATGGCATCAGCGGGAATATGAAAATGCGAGTCTTTACCTTTTAGCCGCCGATGCTATCCTAGAGCAAGAAAATGTCTTTATTCCCATTCGTCAAGAAATTGATAGTGATTTACAAAAAGTTCGCCCCTATGAAATTATTGAGCTAATCTCCAAGGCAGACTCTCAACTGGTGGACAGACAAAAGGCGATCGCCCTGCTCCAAAAAATGTTAAACTCAAGGCAAGGTATAGAAGGTAAACAACCAGATCAATCAGGATTAAACACCGAAGACTTTTTAAGATTTTTACAAGAAGTTAGAACCTACCTAACCCCCCTGGAACAAGAAGAATTATTTAAACAAGAATCATCAAGACCATCCATCGCTGCCACCTATCTTACCGTTAATGCCCTCATGGTGAGAGGTTTTGTAGAAAGAAAACCCACCCTAATAATCCAAGCTCAAAATATCCTTGATCATCTTAACCAATATCAAGACGTATATCTTGAACAATCCATCTGCTCATTATTATTAGGAAACATTAATCAAGCAGAAAAACTACTCAACCATAGCTATGAATCAAAAAAAGTTAAATACATCAAACAACTTTCTAAAGGCTCTCCTGACATAGTGCCGGGGTTGATTGTCTATGCTGAAAATTGGTTTAAAGAAGAGCTATTTCCCCACTTCAAAAACCTAGATAAAGAATCATCATCCATTCAAGCATATTTTAATGACCCTCGACTACAACGGGCCCTCGAACAAATAGCCCCCCCCGAAATTGCCCCCATGGATGAGCAAGATCCCTTATCCTTATTAAAAGATTATCCTCAGGAATTTAATCCCCAAGAAACTCCCCTTCCTTCCCCAGCAATCCCCATCACCTCCGACACCTCCCCCGCCGAAATAGAGGAAATAGAAGAAGATTCTTCCCTAGTGGGTTTCTCCTCCTTCCTTGAAGCAAGCATTGATGATGATGAATCAGCAGAGCCTTTTGTCATGGATGACTCTTTGGAGGAAAAGGAAGAAACATCGTCCACCAATAGCTTCTCATCACCGATGATGATATTAGTAGTATTGCTAATTCTATTAGGTATATTTTCCGTTCTGTTTTATCGACTTTTTAACCCATTCCGTGAAGATAGTCTCGAAATAGTTTTAAATCAACCTCTCATCGAATTACCCGAAGAATTAGTCGCCGAAGATGCTTCCCAAGCACCTTTATCCGCTGTGAGCGCCCTAGAAATTGTTAATGGTTGGCTAGAAGCAAAAGCCTTGGCAACAGGACCAGATTATAACCTAGGGGCTTTAGAAAATGTTTTGGCAGATCCCTTTTTGTCCATTTGGCGTGGTAATATAAACACCCTACGCAATCAAAATGCTTATCGTCGCTATGACCATGATGTAACCATTGAGGAAGTAAATATTAACCCCCAAAATAATATGGAAGCAAATATCACGGCGAGGGTGAGGGAAAACTCTCAATACTTTAGCAATGGACAATTAAATAATCAACAATCCTATGATTCTAATTTATTGGTCAGATATGAGCTTATTAGGGTTAATAATCGTTGGTTAATCAGGAACAGTCAAATTATTAATTAGTGCCAGTTTATGAGCAAAATATACCCCTTAGAACAGTTAAAATTGATTATTGATCAAAATCCCCACCAGTGGCGCCCCCTTGTTTTTACTAATGGTTGCTTTGATTTACTCCATGTGGGACATATTCGTTATCTCCAAGAAGCTAAAAATCAAGGTAAAACTTTAATTGTGGGGGTAAATGGCGATCGCAGCGTACAACAAATCAAACCCCCCAGCCAAGGGAAACCAGAGCGCCCCATCATTCCTGAAGCCCAAAGGGCAGAACTTTTAACCGCCTTGGGTAGTGTTGACGGAGTAGTTATTTTTTATGAAACCACCGCTACTAAAATTATTGAAACCCTTCAACCAGATATATATGTGAAAGGGGGAGATTATCAAATTGAAACTTTGCCCGAATCCCCTGCGGTATTCGCCTATGGTGGTAAAATTAAACTGGTTGACATTGAAATACCAACTTCAACCACTAAAATTATCAACAAAATTTTAGATATTAATAAATAAAATATAGCATTAGTGCAGATAGGTAATTAAACTTTAGTAAACATGAATGAATTAGGGACTATTACAGAAAAATTTAATCAGGCATCTAATAAAAATCAACTAAAACTTATTGATGATATTATCGCCCAAGGGGAAGACGGATACCAGTTTCTAAAAGAGTTTTTATCTTCATCTCAAGGACAACCACCCACTCCAGTTTTAGGTAAAATATATCAAGCCTTAAAAAATAGTGATAATGAGGAAAATAATAATTTTATTGCTGATAAAATACCCCAAGGAATAGTAGAAACCCAATCATCTACAAATATAGACTATTCAGAACTACAAGAACTTTTAACCGTTAAGGAATATCAAAAAGCAGATGTTTTAACTAGAGTTAAACTTTGTGAAATAGCAGGACAAAAAGCAGTTCAAAGAAAGTGGCTTTATTTTACTGAAATTGCAAAATTTCCAGTCCAAGATTTACAGACCATTGATTTGTTGTGGAATGTTTATTCTGAGGGAAAATTTGGCTATAGTGTCCAAAGAAAAATTTGGCTCTCCCAAGGTAAAGACTACATCGAATTGTGGGCAAAATTAAAATGGAAAGATGGTAATAGATGGACAAAATATCCCCAAGAATTTA
Source organism: Cyanobacterium sp. (assembly GCF_054166785.1). NCBI lineage: Bacteria > Bacillati > Cyanobacteriota > Cyanophyceae > Chroococcales > Geminocystaceae > Cyanobacterium > Cyanobacterium sp. Next base: position 12,870 of record NZ_JBSZCP010000035.1, on the reverse strand, counting down.
TCTGGGATTTGAGCGCTCCCCTCGGACATTTACCCCTTTCTAATCAGTTAAGAGGTGTCAGGGAAATTGATGCTTTATTTGCCCATCCTGCCTGGACTACGGAAAATGTTCTTACGGGGAAAGTTTAACATAGTTTTTCCTTGGTAAAATGATCCCAATGTTGACAAAAAACCTTCCATGATATTGACAGCATTTGAGAGGTATCATGATGATTTTTTTTTGAGTCTGCTATATTTGTTCGTAGAAAGAGAATTTAATTTGTGATTCTCTTTAATTTTTCTCTTACGCCTTACTTTTTCTTGTTATTCTTTGTACTTAGGTTAACTACAACAATTAACGTGTGCTAAATTGAATTAAAGTTAATTTTTTCTAGCATCTTTTTTTCCCATTAGTTCGCTCATCTTTTTAAATTTGATCTTATCCTTTGTCCGTTGACTTTTTTTAATAGAATAATTTTCATAAATAATATAGGATTGCTATATAATTACCAATTTTACCTTAAATTATTATGGTACAACCATTAAATGTAGCTTTACTAATCAGGTTTTTAACTCCTATCTCTATTTTTATAGTTGTTATTGCCATCGGTTTAATAATAGAAAATAGACTAAAAAGTATTGTCGAAAATATAGAAACTAGACCTAAACTAGGACAATATAGTTTTGCCTTGAAGGCTTTTAATGGTATTATATTTGTCTGGTCAGTGGCAGGTGCGATCGCCCTTATATTGCCCCTAATAGACTTACCAAGATCCATCAATACCTTGGTAGAAACCACTTTAATTGTCGTTGTCCTCAGTGCGGCTACCATCCTCGCTTCTCGCCTAGCAGTTAGTATAATACAATCCTATAGCGTTAAAAACGAAAGCACAGTATCCCTTAGCTCCCTATTTGAATACTTAACCAAAGTAATCATTTATAGTACAGGGTTTTTAATCATTATCCAATCCATCGGCGTAGAAATTACCGCCCTAATTACCGCCTTTGGGGTGGGTAGTTTATCCATTGGTTTAGCCTTTCAAAATACCCTTAGTAACCTAATTTCGGGGGTAAACATCATCCTTGCTCGAAAAATTCGGGTAGGAGACTATATCAGGATTAAACAAGGGGAAGAAGGATACGTTATCGATGTAGAGTTACGTTACACCATCGTTAAAGACATCTACGAAAACATTACTGTCATACCGAATAGTCAAGTAGTCAATGGTAGTTTTAAAAACTATACCCTTGAAAATACATCCATGTTATTACCCATTGAGATTGGTATTAGCTATGATAGTGACTTGGAAAAAGTAGAAAAGGTAACCCTAGAAACGGCTAAATATGTGATGGAAAATGTGGAAGGAGGTATAAAAAACTATGAACCTTTTATGAGGTACGAAAAGTTTGATCCCTTTGCCATTAAATTTGTAGTTTACTTAAAAATCAATGAATATTTTGATAAACTAATCATCACCCATGAATTTCTTAAAAACCTATATAAAAACTACCAAGAAGAAGACATAAAAGTAGCCTATCCTATTACTAACAATTTTCTCAGCCCAGACACTTTAAAAACCGTGGACAAAATATAAATTTTAGCCTTCTTTTTTTCATAAAGACTTTAAACCCCTTGCTCTCGAGAATATCCCCTATTCTGAGACTACCCTTTACCGTAAAACTATCTTTTATCTTCAAACTTTCTGATTATCTCGTAATATTTATATTGTTAATATTCCCCAGCAAAACTACAAACAACATTAAAACTTAACTCCCCCCAAAACTCACATATATGATTCAAAACCAACTTTTTGCCTTCTTACCCGGCCCCATTACCGATCCCGTAGCCATTTTTTTGGTTATGATGGCTGTATTATTAATAGCCCCCCTTGTTTTTGAAAAAATAAAACTCCCCGGCATTGTCGGTTTAATCATCGCAGGAGTATTCATTGGAGAACATGGATTAGGTATCTTAGAAAGAGATAATACCATTGTACTATTTAGTACCGTAGGTTTATTGTTTCTAATGTTCATGGCAGGGTTAGAAACCAGCCTTGATGATTTAAAGCTCAACGGCAAAAAAGCCACTATTTTTGGACTAGGAACATTTTTAGTACCCATGGTAATAGGTACACTATGTTTTTTAGTGCTAGGCTACGATATTCTTGCCTCCGTCTTAGTTGCTTCCTGTTTTGCATCCCATACCCTTCTTGCTTTACCCATCGCCATCAAACAGGGCATCATGCGCACCCCTGTGGTGACAATTATTTTGGGGGGTACCTTAATTGTAAATATTATCGCCCTTTTAGTGTTAGCGGTGGTGGTAAAAGCGGATCAAGGGGAATTAACCCTAGGCTTTTGGTTATTCTTGATTCCTAGTTTAACGGTTTATACCTTTGCTACTCTTTTTGGTTTACCCGTGGTGGGAAGATGGTTTTTCAAAAAATTTGGAAGGGATGAAGGGGCAGAATTTACTTTTGTTATCGCTGCTTTATTTGTGGTTTCCTATGTGGCAAGGTTAATCGAAATTGAACCGATTATCGGAGCATTTTTAGCTGGGATTGGTATTCGCCCTCTGATTCCTCCCCTCAGCCCCCTGATGAATCGTATTCAGTTTATCGGTAATACTTTGTTTGTGCCGTTATTTCTTATTTCTGTGGGAATGTTGGTTAATCCTGCTACCTTGATAGAAGAACCTCGCTCAATTTTGGTTTCTGCGGTAATGATAGTGGCGGCGATTGTGGGTAAGTTTATTCCTGCTTGGGTAATTGGAAAGTATTTTAAGTTTGCTTTGCCTAGCATCATGGTAATGTTTGGCTTATCGGTAGCCCAAGCTGCTTCTACCCTTGCGGCCATCACTGTTGCCTATGAAATTGATTTGGTGGATGAGTTTACGGTTAATGGTACCATTGCCATGATTTTAGTTACCAGTGTAGTGTCTCCATGGGTGACGGAGCGTTATGGGGGGCAGTTAAAACAAGTTCAGCAGAAGGCTTTGGATGGGGATAATGATTCTTCTATGGTGGAGGAAGAGGAGGAAAAAAACAAGGCTTATCGGGTGTTGGTGCCTGTGGCAAATCCCAATACGGAGGATAATTTACTTAATTTGGCTTTGTTGTTGGTGAATGCGACGAAGGGAACTTTATTACCTTTAAATATTTTAGTTGACCAAGGGGAGGCGATTTCTGCGAATACGAAGGAAAATCAGGGAAATTTGTTGGCTACGGCGGAGATGATTGCCCATGCTACTTCTACTCCTGTGGAAACTATTGCCCGTATTGATAGTTCTATTGATGAGGGTATCATTCATGTGGCACAAGAGCGCAATGCTAATTTGATTATTTGTGGTTGGAAGGGTTTTTCTACTTATCGGGAAAATTTGTTTGGCAATATTATTGATAATTTGGTTAATTTTTCCCCTGTGACGGTGTTGATTACCCGTTTTACTAAGCCTATTAAAAATACTCAAAGGGTAATTTTGGCGATCGCCGATAATCAGCATAATATGAAGGGTTTTCCAGAGGTTTTGAATATTACTCAGGCTTTATCTTCTCAGTTACAGAGTGAGTTTTTTATTATTCATGTTTTATCGGGGAAACCTAGCCCTACGGTTAATAAAAGTTTGGCGGAGTTACCTGTGCAACAGATGCGGGGTAATTTTACCAAGAGGGTATTGGAAGAGTTGAAAACAGGGGATTTATTGGTGTTAGTTAATCCTATTGATAATCATCTCATTGGTAGGTCTGCTTTGGGTACTGTACCACAGGCGATCGCCCGTAGCAATGAAAAAATTTCTTTGATGATTGTTAATATCCGTTAATGGGAAAATAACCGTTAACATAACTACATCTATCCTCACTTTCATTTTTGATAAGATCAGAGTGTTAATGATAAAGCCAGTGATAGCTATGCCCAATAATCTCCTCCATGCCCAAAGTCTTTACCTCCGTAAACACGCTTATAACCCTATTAACTGGCATTCTTGGGGCGAAGAAGCCCTAACAAAAGCAAAACAGGAACAAAAACCTATTTTTCTTTCCATTGGTTATTCTAGCTGTCATTGGTGTACGGTTATGGAAGGGGAAGCATTTTCAGACAGTGCGATCGCACTTTATCTTAACAATAACTTTATCCCCATCAAAGTAGATAGGGAAGAGCGCCCCGACATCGATAGCATCTATATGCAAGCCCTGCAAATGATGACAGGGCAAGGAGGATGGCCCCTCAATATCTTCCTCACCCCTGATGACTTAGTACCCTTTTATGGTGGCACATACTTCCCCCTCGAACCCCGTTACGGGCGCCCCGGTTTCCTCCAAATCCTCGAATCCATCCATAACTTTTATCATCAACAAACCGACAAACTTAACTCCCTCAAACAAGAAATCATTGGTATCCTCGAAAATAATAGTAATCTTAACCCCACCCCAAACAACCAACTTACCCCCAAACTCCTTATCCAAGGACTAGAAAAAAATAGTCAAATTCTTGCCCGTAACGAATACGGCACCCCTCGTTTTCCCATGATGCCCTATAGTAATACCACCCTCCTAGGCATCCACACCATGATTCCTGAGAGCGCCAACAAAGCCCATCAACTAGCCATCCAAAGAGGAATCGACTTAGTAAACGGCGGAATTTATGACCATGTAGGGGGAGGATTTCATCGTTATACCGTGGACTCCACTTGGACAGTTCCCCACTTTGAAAAAATGCTCTATGATAATGGTTTAATCATGGAATTTCTTGCCAACCTTTGGAGTAGTGGGGTAGAAAACACCCAATATCGGGTTGCCTGTGAAGGTACATTGCATTGGTTAGAAAGGGAAATGAGCGCCCCTGAAGGTTATTTTTACAGCGCCCAAGATGCCGATAACTTTGCTAACATTCAAGATGAAGAGCCAGAGGAGGGAGACTTTTACATTTGGCACTATCTCGATTTACAACAAATCCTTAGCCATGAAGAATTAATTGCTTTTCAAGAAGTATTCACCATCAGTAATGAAGGTAACTTTGAAGGGAAAAACGTCTTACAAAAACATCCTGATAAACCCATCACCCCCATCATTAAAACGGCCCTTGATAAACTTTTTACCATGCGTTATGGGCGCAAACCAGATAAGTTAGCCACCTTTGCCCCCGCACGTAATAACGATGAAGCGAAATCTTTGGAATGGTTGGGGCGTATCCCCCCCGTTACCGATACTAAAATGATTGTGGCATGGAATAGCCTAATGATTTCGGGATTGGCAAGGGCTTATGGAGTTTTTGGGGATAGTAAATATTTAGAAATGGCTGATATGGCTGTTAAATTTATTCTTAAAAATCAGTGGGAAAATCAAAGGCTACACCGTCTCAATTATGGTAATAGGGTTAGTATTTTAGCTCAGTCGGAAGACTATGCTTTTTTAATTAAAGCCCTGCTGGATTTACAGCAAAATTCCCTCAATGCTGGAAACTATTGGTTAGAAAAAGCTATTAAAGTTCAAGAAGAATTTGACCGTTTTTGTTATGATCAAGAAAATGGTGGTTATTATAATAATGCCCATGATAATAGTAATGATCTATTAATTAGAGAAAAGGGTTATATTGATAATGCTACTCCTTCTCCTAATGGCATTGCAGTTTCTAATCTAGTTAGGTTAGGATTAATGACTGATAATTTAGACTATTTTGATAAAGCCGAAAAAACTTTAAAAATATTCTCGGAAAAAATGAGTGAATCTCCTGTCAGTTGTCCTAGTTTATTTATGGGTTTAAAATGGTTTTTAGATGGTAGTAGTGTTAAAAGTAATGTACAGCTTTTAGAGGATTTAAACAAATTATATTTACCTAGTTTTATGCCTTCTATTAGTAAAGATATTCCTAATAATAGTGTAGGTTTGGTTTGTCGTGGTTTATCATGTTTAGAACCAGCTGTCAGTAAAGAGCAGATTGTGGAACAGGTAAAAATATCTGGGGAAATTAAATAGGTTTATTTTCTCTTGAAAATAATTATTCCTACTAATTTAAAACCATTATTTTTTTTGATTTTTTGTTAACATAAAATTTATTTTTTCAGAATATAGCATAATGGCGATCGCAATTGATTTTGGTACAAGTAATACGGTTATTGCAAAATTTGATCCCGAAACTCAAACAACGGAAGTAGTTACATTACCAAATATTGCTCAAAAAACAACTAATAATCCAGAATTAATTCCTAGTTTATTATATGTTAATAATGCTAAAATTAAAGACTTATTAATAGGGCAAAAAGTTAAAGATAAAGGTTTAGATATTAGTGATAATCAAAGATTTTTTAAGAACTTTAAAAGGGGTATAGGCTCAAATATTCAAGGTTTTTTACCAGAATTAGATGGGCAAAATATCACCTTTGAACAGGTAGGGGAATGGTTTTTATTTGGCATTTTACAAGAATTATCAGAAAAGCCAGATTCTTTAATAATTACTGTCCCTGTGGATAGCTTTGAGAGTTACCGAAATTGGTTAACGGATGTCTGTCAAAAATGGGAAATTGAGCAGGTAAGGATTATTGATGAACCTACCGCAGCGGCTTTGGGCTATGAAACGGAGCAAGATAATTTTATTTTAGTGGTGGATTTTGGGGGAGGAACTATCGATTTTTCTTTAGTACAATTAGAGTTAGGAAAAAGCAAACAAGCCCAAGGATTTATTTTAAAATGGGGGGAAAAGGTTTTAGGAAAAAGTTCGGCTCAAAAAAATAAGGTTGCCAAGGTAATTGCTAAGGCAGGAATGAATTTAGGGGGTGCTGATTTAGATAACTGGTTAATGGATTATTTTCACCAAGAAAAAGATATACCTAAATCTAGTCTAATTAGTCGCTTGGCGGAGAGAATAAAAATTAAATTGTCCCAAGAAGAAACCGCCGAAGAAGTTTATTTTAACGATCGCACTTTAGAAACCTATGAGTTATCTTTAGATAGAAAAACCTTTGAACAAATATTAAATAAAAATCAATTTTTTGAGCAATTAGATAAGCTCATAGATAACCTCCTACAACAAGCCCAACGTAATGGGGTAGTTAAAGAAAATATCGAAAAAGTGTTACTGGTGGGGGGAGGTAGCCAAATTCCAGCCCTACAAACTTGGTTACAACAATATTTTAGCCCAGAAAAAATAAAGTGCGATCGCCCCTTTTCCGCCATTGCCCTGGGGGCATTAAAAATCGAACAAGGTTTACAAATAAAAGACTTTCTTTACCATAGTTACGGTATTCGTTATTGGAATCGCCGTAAAAATCGCCACGACTGGCACACCATTATCCCCAGTGGGCAACCCTATCCCATGGCAAATCCTATCCCCCTATACCTCGGTGCATCGGTGGAAAATCAGCCCAGTATCGAATTAATTATCGGGGAATTAGGGCAGGAAACCACCAGCACGGAAGTATATTTTGATGGCGATCGCATTGTAACAAAACAGGTAAGCAGTGGTACTACCACCGTACAACCCCTCAACGATAAAGAAGGGGGAAGAAACATCGCCCCGTTAAATCCCCTCGGTATTCCGGGGAGTGATCGAATTAAAGTATTATTCACCGTAGATGAACAATGTACCCTAAAAATCACCGTAGAAGATTTGTTAACCAATGAAACCCTCATGGATAATTGTGCCGTTGCCCAACTTAGTTAGTCCAGCGGTAAGGGGTTTAAACCCCTTGTAAAAACGACCTCTCTACACAAAAGTGCATTCTCCAGCCACTTCCAGACGGCGATATTCATCAATTTTCAAAAATTTATCCCCTAGCTTATCTGCCACATCGGGGGAAATCCACCCCATTTGCTTACAAACATGGATAGCCGCCGCATATTTTGCCCGTCTTGCCCCATCCAATACCTTAATGGCTAATCCCATATCTTGGCTAATATTACCGATACATTGTACCCCCTCAGCCCCTGACTTACTGACTAAAGCCCCTTCGGTAAGGGTCATAAATTCTGTATCAAAAGCCCCTTCCCCTGCTATCATATGGGGATTATGGGTCATGGCTCGTAAAATTCTTTCTAAGTCAATGTTACTACCACAGGCAAGTTTGGCATAAAGAGTGGCAATTTGAGAAAGGGGTAGGGCATAGGTAGGTACCCCACAATCATCCCTCGCCGCCATCAACTCATCAGGGGGCATGGATAACAACTCAGAAATTTTCTTTAATACTAAGCCCTGTATGGGGTTAGAGCGATGGAAATAGTTTTCTAAACTCCAGTTACGCTGTTGACAGGCGGCCAACATTCCTGCGTGTTTCCCTGAGCAATTGTGCTGGAGGGGGCTATCTTTTCCTTCGGGAATCGGGCATTTAAGCGCATTGGGGTCAATATCCGCTTTCCAAAGGATGTTAAATACCTGTCTAGCTTGTTCGATGGTACCTTTGTGGGAGGCACACATGATGGCTAAATCTTGATCATTGAGATCAAATCTTTCCAATACTCCTGTACTAGAAACCGCTAGGGCTTGAAAGGGTTTAAGGGCGGAGCGAATGAAGGTGACAGTTTCTGGATCTCCTGCTGCGCATAGGGTACGTCCTTTATCATCGGCGACGGTAACTTCCACTTGGTGGATAGATTCGGGGATACCTTCTCTTAATAGATGTACCTCTAGGGGGGGATATGGACTACGTTTTAATCTACTCATTTATTATTTTGCTTGGGTTTGTGTGTCGATTTTTGCTTACGTTAACCAAAATAGGATGATACCACTCACCATCAGGGCGATGAGCAATAAACCGCTTTTTTCTAATCTTTTTAAAACTGGTTCTACTTGATAGCTAAATATCAATCGATCTCGATTATAAATTTCTAGGGGTTTTTCCCATACTTGTCCATCATACCAGCTTGATTCTTCGTAAACTATTTTTGTTTTTTTGAGGCGATCGCCTATATACTTCCATCCGAGATATAACCTTACCAAAACAAAGGCGACGAATAAACCCGAACCCATGGCACTGGCAATCAGAAAAGGAAAAATTTGCTCATCGGGGGGAAAACTAGCACCAGAAATGGGGGCGGTAAGTAATAGACTTAAACTCCACACTCCCGATAACTTGGAAAAAAATTTAGTTTTGGGTAGTGTTACCCACTGAAAAAACCAAGATTTGCTTAATTCTTGATATTCATTAACGGGTTGTTGCTCAACTGGTACAGGACAAAATGACATGATAATGAGTAATGGATAATTAATAATAGATAATGAAACAAGATTAGTCATCAACTATCAATTGTAAATTATTCTTACCGTCACTTGTTTTACATCCACTACTAAACAAGGGGTTTAAACCCCTTGCCCTTAAATTTTATATATCTCATTGGTGGTAACTAATTATTCATCCATTCTTTATTATCAACGGTGGTAGCCCTGCCCCAAAATGCTTCTAAACCATAATATTCACGGGCTTCAGGCAAAAAGATATGGGCGATCACATCTCCATAATCATGTAAAATCCAGTTACCTTCACTTTTTCCCTCAACTCTGATAGGCTCAATACCCATTTCATCGTTTACTTTTCCTTCAATAGAAAGGGAAATTGCCCTTAATTGAGGTACAGAAAAACCAGTAATAACTACGAAATAATCCGCAAGATAAGACAACTCGGAAACATCCAAAATTTTTATATCTGTACCCTTGCGATCATCTGCTGCATCAGCAATAATAAAAGCTAATTGTTTACTATCAAAAGGTTTATTTACATTGTCCGTTGTGGGGTTTGATTGATGTTCTATTTGTAGATCAGATTTAGTCATTCAAAAAATACTATACATTCTATTTTTTCTTATTATAACCATCCTTTGCAGAAGGTGAAGCGTTGCTATAATTAGGGGATAAAATCCATTCATAATGCCTCCATGAGAGAAAAAATTACCGCCCTCCAAGAAAATTTAGCCCGTGCGATCGTGGGAAAAGAAGAACCGATAAAATTAGTTATGGTAGCCCTCCTCAGTGGTGGTCATGCCCTACTTGAAGACGTTCCGGGGGTGGGTAAAACCTTATTAGCAAAATCCCTCGCTAAGTCCATTAATGGTAGGTTTCAGAGAGTCCAATGTACCCCTGATTTATTACCTAGTGATGTGACGGGTACTAATATTTGGAATCCTAGCACTCGAGAGTTTGAATTTTTACCCGGTCCTGCTTTTGCGAATATTCTCCTTGCCGATGAAATTAATCGTGCCACCCCTCGCACCCAGTCTTCTTTACTTGAGGTAATGGAAGAAAAACAAATTACCATAGATGGTGAAGCCCGTAGTGTACCTAATCCTTTTTTTGTAATTGCCACTCAAAACCCTGTGGAATATCAGGGAACATTTCCCCTCCCTGAAGCACAAATGGATCGTTTTACCATCTCTTTAAGTGTGGGTTATCCTTCCCCTGATGAGGAACTTTTGATGTTACAAAAACAATTGGATAAGGGTTTGATGGGGGATGATTTGACCCCTTGTCTTTCTTTGGAGGATGTCATTGATTTACAAAAGTCTTGTCAAAAGATTAAGGTTGCCCCTGAGTTGCAAAAATATATTGTCGATTTGATCACTACATCGAGGAATGATGATGAAATTAGTTTGGGGGTAAGCCCTAGGGGTACATCGGCTATGCAAAAAGCTGTCCAAGCCCTTGCTTTTATTGAGGGTAGGGAGTATGGAACCCCTGATGATGTGAAGTTTTTAGCTCCCCATGTGTTGGCCCATCGTTTGATTGCTCGGGGGGGAAGAAATCCCAAGGTAATTATTGACCGTTTGTTGCGTACGGTACCTTTGCCTTAATATTTTGGTGGGCATTGCCCACCCTACCAAGATAAATTTATTTGAAGAAACTGCTTTTCTTTTTCTTTTTCTTTTTGCTTTGTTCTAGGTCAATTTCCCTAACTTTTTTCATAATACGAGTAAAGTATTCTTGTAGGTAGTCCTCTAGTTTAGTAATATCGCTTCTATCAACCTTTAATTTTTCATATACTTCGTCCATGGGTGCGTCCATGGGTTTCCCCCCTGCGATGACTTCGGCAAAGGCAAGACGGTCTGAGGCGTTCAATGTCCAGCCAAACCAACGGGTAAAGCCCCTTAAAAATCTGAGGAGTCCTATGGGGATACGGGATACTTTTGCTTCTTTTCCTGAGAATTTTTCACATAATGATATTATTTCTTCTCCGCTCCAGGCGCGATCGCCCATAATGGGGTAAGTTTGTTTTTCGGTGCCAGAAATTTCTAGGGCATTGATGACAAATTTGGCAATGTCTTGGGTGTTCATATAAGCGATGGGGGTATTTTGCCCACTCACCCACACAGGCTGATTATCTAAAATAGGAATACCGTATTGAGGAATTAAACCCTGCATAAATCCAGCGAGTTGGAAAATGGTGTAGTCTAACCCTGATTCTTGTAAAAATAGCTCGGTACAATATTTAATATTCATTAAGGGAACTTTCTCAAATTCCTTGGCATTAATAATACTAAAGAAAATATAACGTTTAATATTGGCTTCTTGGGTGGCTTGAATTAAGTTAACTTTACCTTGCCAGTCCACTTGCTTAATACTTAATGAACTGGTAGCCCTTGTGGTGGCGGCATCCACTACCGCATCTATTCCTTCTAGGGCTGGGGGTAAACTTTCGGCATCGCAAATGTCACCGATGATTAATTCTGCTCCCCACTCTTTTAAAAAACTGGCTCGGCTACTACTTCTTACTAAACATCTTACCTGATAATCATTATCGAGGGCATGGCGCACAATCTGTCTTCCCAGAGTGCCTGTTGCTCCAACTACTAATATTTTCATTATAATTATTAATTTATTTTACATATTTTAAACTTTCATTAAGATTTTATCAGAAAAGCTCTTATTTAATTTTTGTTTATTTATTGAGGTTTACCTTAAAATTGTGGGAAGATAAAAGCAAAATGATGCCATAAACCAAGGCAAGTCAAAGTATTATCAACGGTGGAACTCCTGAAAAAAAAGAATTATGGGTGAGTCAGAGCAAGATAGGGAAAAGGATTTGGAATTGCGTCGGGATGCTTTACGGGGGAGGGAGTTTTCCTTGGCGGACTTGATTGGGCAAGAGGGAGGAGGATTTTTGAAGGGAGAGTCTCCTGTGCCTTTTATTATTAGGTTGAAAACGGAGATTAAGTTATTTATTAGTAATAATCTCAGGGATAGCTCTGGCGCATTACAAGCGGTTTTGCAAAATATGGTGGATGGGGCGGATACTAATATTGGTAGCCATGAAACGGATCCTTTGTCGGCTCTTCGGGATATTATTGAGGGCATTATGGCAAATGAGAACATCTATTATGATTTTGTGAGACAGGTTGACCTTAAGTCTGGACAAATAAGTGGCGATCGCCCCTACTTCCAAAAACCCGGACAACCAGCCCACCCCGATGACGAGTATTCCCATGAATCTGTTAAGGAAAAACTCATGGAACTTTTAAATATAATTGATGCTATTCAAAAATAAATGGGGAATAGGTCATAGGGTTAATTTCAACTCACTAAAACCTAATCCCTACCGCTTACACTTCCACCAAGCTGAGGGCTTCCCCTGTGAGACTAAAAGCCCTTACTTGAGTAATTTTGACAGGGACAATTTTCCCTTTTAACTCATTTATATCCCCAGTAAAGAAAGTAAGACGATTACCATCGGTTCTACCCACCACCTGAGTAGCATCTTTGGGGTTTACATCTTCTACCAATACCTGCTCAATTTTACCTAAATAACGCTGAGAACGTTCCGCCGCTTTTACCGATACTAAGTGATTTAGGCGCGCGAGGCGATCGCCCTTTACCTCCTCACTAAGTTGATTTTCCCATTCCGCTGCGGGGGTTTGAGGACGGGGAGAATAAGCCGCCGTATTCAATTGGTCAAAACCAATATCTTCTACCAATT
>NZ_JBSZCP010000034.1:0-2958 GCF_054166785.1 Cyanobacterium sp. | reverse complement strand
TTTAAATGGATGTGGAGCAGGGCGTAAGACTACCGCAAAGGTAGCAGTATGCGATGAAGCGTCAACCATCTTAAAAGGAACTCAATTAAGTTTGAGCTTGTTTTAGGAATCCCGTCGCCTTCAGGCACGGGAGGATGTCAAAGATGCTTATTTAAAGTAATATAATTACTTGAGAGTTAATGGTTAAAAGAGTGTGGCTCAAAGTTTAATTGAATTGCCTTCCGATTTAGTTCCCGACAAGATACCCCGTCATGTGGCAGTAATTATGGACGGTAATGGGCGTTGGGCAAAAAAACGTGCCTTACCCCGTATGATAGGTCATCAAAAAGGGGTTGAAGCCCTGAAAAATTTGCTTAGATGTTGTGATGATTGGGGTATTGATGTACTTACGGCTTATGCTTTTTCTACGGAAAATTGGGGAAGACCTCGTTTAGAGGTGGATTTTCTCATGACTCTGTTTGAGGGGGTGTTACGTAGAGAATTAAAAGAGATGATGAGTGAGGGGGTAAAGATTAGATTTGTAGGTGATTTAACGGTTTTACCTACTTCTTTGCAACGGGAAATTGCCCACGCCATGGATAAAACGGCTGATAATACGGGTATTGAGTTTAATGTGGCAACTAATTATGGTGGTCGTCAAGAAATTCTCCATGCCTGTCGTCATATTGCCCGTCAGGTGCAAGAGGGTAAGTTAGAAGTTGAAGATATTGATGAGGATGTTTTTGAACGTTATCTTTATACTAAGGGGATTATTAACCCCGATTTGTTGATTCGCACTAGCGGAGAAATGCGCCTCAGTAATTTTCTTTTGTGGCAGATGGCCTATGGGGAAATGTATGTTACTCCTACTCTTTGGCCTGATTTTGACCGTCAAGAGTTTCATCAAGCCCTTTTTGATTATCAAAGGCGCGATCGCCGTTTTGGCAAGGTAAAGGAGGAGTGAATAGTGGACTATGGATAATGAACCCTTAAGTATTGTGGATTGCTAATTGGACGAGGATATTTGATAATTAAGATAAATAAATATAGTAATGTGATATGGCAGAAGAAAGAATCCTACCAAAGTTTGACCATTCTACGGTAAAAATTTCTAAGGAAGAAAGTCTAGTTTATTACGAAGATATGGTTTTAGGACGCTTATTTGAGGATAAGTGCGCTGAAATGTACTACAGGGGCAAAATGTTTGGTTTTGTTCACCTCTACAATGGACAAGAGGCAGTTTCTAGCGGTATTGTAAAATCGTTAAGAGCTAATGAAGACTATGTATGTAGTACCTATAGAGATCATGTTCACGCCCTCAGTAGTAATGTTCCTGCTCGGGAAGTGATGGCAGAGTTGTTCGGTAAGTCAACGGGTTGTAGTAAGGGTCGTGGTGGCTCTATGCACATGTTTTCTGCGGAGCATAAGTTATTGGGGGGATATGCTTTTGTGGCGGAGGGAATTCCTGTGGCAACGGGGGCGGCCTATCAAAGTATGTACCGTCGTAAGGCTTTGGGGGATGAAAATTTTGATCAGGTAACGGTATGTTTCTTTGGTGATGGAGCGAGTAATAATGGACAGTTTTTTGAATGTCTCAATATGGCTGCTTTGTGGAAGTTGCCTGTGATTTATGTGGTAGAAAATAATAAGTGGGCTATTGGTATGGCCCATGATCGCGCTACTTCCCAGCCTGAAATCTATAAAAAAGCTAGTGTCTTTAATATGGAGGGGTATGAAGTGGATGGCATGGATGTTTTAGCTGTCCGTGATGTGGCTCAAAAGGCGATCGCCCGGGCTAGGGCAGGGGAAGGTCCCACCCTCATTGAAGCGCTAACCTACCGTTTCCGTGGTCACTCCTTGGCAGATCCTGACGAATTAAGGGATGCGAAGGAAAAAGAATTCTGGAATGCTAGGGATCCTATCAAAAAATTTGCCCAGTATCTAACGGAAAATAACATTGTTACTCAAGCAGAATTAGATGCGATCGACAAAAAAGTAATGGCAACCATTGATGATGCTGTTAAATTTGCGGAAGAAAGCCCAGAGCCAGATCCTAGCGAATTATATGATTACATTTTTGCTTAATTAATTAGCATTGGAGAGACCTAAAAAGGTCTCTTTTTTATGAAAACATTGAACTTTGAAACTTACTCATCATATTAAGTCCGATTTATGAACCGTACTTTTATTTATTGTTTTTGGCAATGGGCTTAAGCCCGTCATTCGTTTTATTAATATACTTTTCCCTACGGATCCAGTATAAGATAGTGAATTCAGTTTCATGGTGTGATTAAATGGAGTGGAAAAACATGAAAAAAATCTCAGCCCTAGGCTTAGACATAGGCTTAAGAAGGATTGGTGTGGCTGGATGTGATGGTTTGGGTATCATTGCCACAGAATTAACCACCATTGAACGTAGCTCATTTGATGATGATATTCTCAAGTTTCAAGAAATTATCAAGACAAGGGAAGCAAATATTTTAGTGGTGGGAGTCCCCTATAATCGGGAAGGGGAAATAGGTTTCCAAGCCAAACAAGTGATGAAATATGCTCAAAGACTAGCTAGTGCCTTAGATTTACCCCTAGACTATGTGGATGAAAGATTTACCTCCGTCGAAGCAGAAGAGCAACTGAGAAGTAGCAAAAAATATTCTCGACAGAAAAAAGGCTTGATAGATAAACGAGCGGCGGCTATTATTCTACAACTTTGGCTCGATGGTAGAAACTATTGAACCTCCCCTGCCTGAAGGCAAGGGGATTCCCATATAGACTCTTAACTAGACCGTAGTCCCTGTCAGAACGCCGTTACTGGGCTGTTTATTTTACTTCCACGGGCGCACCGACCGCAGAAGGATCAAAAAATTTATTTATTTTTTCGACTTTGCTATCAATGCTTTAACTTACCAAGCGCGTCACCATTACATTTTCTTGGGCGATATTTGTCCCGACGAAAGAAGCTAGGGAAGTCAATCCCTTGAA